>NZ_CALMQR010000016.1:0-117366 GCF_937871995.1 uncultured Citricoccus sp.
AGGCTCTGTAGCTCAGTTGGTAGAGCGTTCGACTGAAAATCGAAAGGTCACCGGATCGACGCCGGTCGGAGCCACCAGCACGACCGAAGGCCCCCGCTTCCAGCGGGGGCCTTCGCCGTTCCCGGGCCGTGCCCGTCCTGGAGAGCGTGGGGTCAGCGCGGGGCCATGCGCAGGGCGCCGTCCATCCGGATGGTGGTCCCGTTGAGGTAGTGGTGGTCCACGAACGTCTCCACCAGCTGGGCGAACTCCGCCGGCCGGCCCAGCCGGTGCGGGAACGGCACGCCCTCGGCCAGACCCGCCCGGTACTCCTCGCTGATCGTCGCCAGCATGGGCGTCTCCACCACGCCCGGGGCGATGGTGTTCACCCGGATGCCCTTGCTGGCCAGGTCCCGGGCCGCGGTGATGGTCAGGCTGTGCACCCCGCCCTTGGAGGCGGAATAGGCGGCCTGGCCGATCTGCCCCTCGAACGCCGCCACGGAGGCGGTGTTGACCACGACGCCCCGCTGGCCGTCCTCGTCCACGGGTTCCGTGGCCGCCATCGCCTCCGCGGCCAGGGACAGCACCGTGAAGGTCCCGATCAGGTTCACCCGCACCACCGTCTCGAACAGGCGGAGGTCGTGGGGACCGGACTTGCCGAGGATGCGGGCGGAGGGGGCGATGCCGGCACAGTTCACCACCGTGCGCAGGGGGCCGGCCTCGGTCGCGGCCGCGACGGCGGCGCGCACCTGGTCCGGGTCCGTCACGTCGGCGGCGACGTAGGAGACGCCGTCCACCGCGGACGCGTTCTCGATCGAGGAGGGCAGGTCCACGCCGATGACGTGGGCGCCGCGACCGGCGAGCAGCGCGGCGGTGGCGGCGCCGAGCCCGGAGGCGGCACCGGTGACGAGGGCAGAGGTGTTCTTCAGGTCCATGCTCGGCAGGTTACCCGGCCGGGCGCGAACATGACGTGCGCCACACGGCGGGGAAGCCGGCCGGACCCACGCTGATCCGGACCGCCGCTGATCCGGGCCGACGCTGATCCGGCCGGGCCTCAGTGCCTGAGGAACCAGGCCGCCGAGTCCGGCATCAGCTGCCCGTCCTGCAGGGCCTCGTCCTGGCTGAAGATGGCCGCGGCGTAGTGCTCGGGGACGTCCACGGCGGTCTCGCCCAGGTTGGCCAGCACGAGCACCACCTTCTCGGGGATCGGCTCCCCGGAACCCAGGTGCCGGCCGCCACCGGTGGTCACGGTGAAGGCGAGCACCCCGTGGTCCGGGGCGTGGAACCGTGACCAGGCGAACGCCCCGGTGCCCAGGTCCAGTTCGCCGCGCACGGCGATCAACTGGCGGTACAGCTCGAAGGTCGAGCCCTTCACGCCGACCTGCTGGTCGGCGGCGTACCGGGCGTAGGACTCCGGCTGGGGGAGCCAGGGGGCGGCCGGCCGCGCGTCCGCGCCCGGGGCGGCGCCGTCGTCGTCCGCGGGGTTCCCGACGGCGAAGCCGAGCCCGGGCGCCCCGGCGCGCCAGGGCATGGGGATCCGGCAGCCGTCCCGGCCCTTCTCGGCGCCCTCGGTGCGGAAGAAGGTGGGGTCCTGCCGCAGGGAGTCGTCCAGCTCGGTGTGCTCGGGCAGGCCCAGCTCGTCTCCCTGGTAGACGTAGGCGGAGCCGGGCAGCCCCAGCTCGATCAGGGCGGCCGCGCGGGCGCGCTTCCACCCGAGCGCCTCGTCCGGCTGCTCGTCCTCGGCACCGATTCCCGAGGGGTAGCGGGTGGGGTCGGTCAGTCCGAAGCGGGAGGCGTGGCGGACCGTGTCATGGTTGGACAGCACCCAGGTGTTCGGAGCGCCCACCTTGTCCGCCTCCTCCACGGAGACCGTGATGGCATCCGAGAGCCGGACGGCGTCCCAGCCGGCCATCAGGAAGGTGAAGTTGAACGCCTGGTGCATCTCGCCCGGGCGGACATAGCGGAAGAGCCGCTCCAGCGGGGCCACCCAGGCCTCCGCCACCAGCACCGGGTCGTGGTCGTACTCCGAGAGCACCGCGTTCCACGAGCGGTAGATCTCGTGGACGCCCTCCTGGTCGTGGTACGGGACCGGGTGGGAGTGGTCCTGCGGGTTCTCCTCGGCGTGGCCGGAGACGTCCATCCCGTCATCGGTGCTCAACGCCGCCGGCGCCAGGCCGGCGTCCGAGACCATGCCGGGGCGCTCGGCGTGGTCCGGCAGGCCCTCGGCCTTGACCAGCCCGTGGGCCACGTCCACCCGGAACCCGTCCACCCCCCGGTCCAGCCAGAACCGCAGGATGTCCTCGAACTCGTCCCTGACCTCCGGGTTCTCCCAGTTCAGGTCCGGCTGGGAGGAGTCGAACAGGTGCAGGTACCAGTCCCCGGGCGTGCCGTCCGGGTTCGTGGTGCGCGTCCAGGCCTGCCCGCCGAAGGTGGACTGCCAGTTGTTCGGCGGCTCCGAACCGTCGGCCCCGGCCCCGGGACGGAACATGTACCGGTCCCGGGCCGCCCGGCCCTCCTCCGTGTCCGGGTCGGCGGCCAGTGCCTCGGTGAACCAGGGGTGGGCCGAGGAGGTGTGGTTGGGGACCAAGTCCACGATGATGCGCAATCCGGCCTCATGGGCGGCGTCGATCAGGGCGTCGGCGTCCGCCAGGGTGCCGAAGAGCGGGTCCACGTCCCGGTAGTCGGCGACGTCGTAGCCGCCGTCCTTCTGCGGGGAGACATAGAACGGGGACAGCCAGACGGCGTCCACCCCGAGCTGCTGCAGGTAGGGCAGTCTCGCCGTCACCCCGGCCAGGTCACCCATGCCGTTGCCGTCCGCGTCTGCGAAGGAGCGGGGATAGACCTGGTAGATCACGGCGTCCACCCACCAGGGGTTCTGCGGACGGTTGCGGGCTTCGGACGGAGGAGTGCTCAGGGGTCCCGTGGTCATGGGCCCAGCCTAGTGGTCCACGGTTTCCGGGGCAGGGGGCGGATCCGCCACCCCTCGTCCGCCGCGCCGGGCACCGCGGGCGGTCCTTCGCACGGCCCCCGCCCCTGGACGGGGCTCGCGGGGGCTCAGCTGGCGCGGCCGAGCTGCCGCACGGGCAGCCACCGCCGCACCATGCGGTGGTTCGCCACCACCGCCGCCTCCTGGTCGCCGTCCTCCAGCGCCTCGAGCGCGGTGCGGACGTCGAAGGGGGAGTCGTCCGGCCAGACCAGCCGGGCCAGGCCGCCGTAGTCCAGTTCCACCATGGAGTCCGGGTGGAAGGACTCCAGCCAGGCCACGAGGACGGTGAGGTCGCTCAGCAGGTCCATGTCCGGCGCGTGCAGGGAGAGCACCACGGCCGCCCGCCGGGCCCGCTCGAGGGCGAGGGCGAGCGGGACGGTGACCCGCACGGTCCGGACGGCGCCCGCGTCGAAGGCGCCCCCGGCCGGTGCGGAACCGGGGTCCGTCTCGACCTCGATGGTGTCGTCCTCGTGGACGAGGGCGAACCAGGACGCCGGCACGCCCCAGACCGCGGTCCGGGTGTGGACGTGCCGCAGCTCCTCGGGGCCGTCCGCCTCCAGGTGCTCGGCGAGGCGTTCCAGGTTGGCCCGCCGGGCCGCCTCCGGGACCACCAGGTTGAAGGTCTGCGGACGCATCGACTCCGCGAGCTGCTCCGCGGACAGTTCACAGCGCAGCGCCATCTCGTCCGGGCAGAAGTACTCCGAGACGGGGCCGTCCGCCGGCCCGGGCACCTGCAGCACGCGGACCAGGTCCGACCCGTGGGGGAACGGGTCGGTGACGTCGCGCAGCAGCCGGCGCCACGCCCGTCGGGACGCCTCCTCCTCCGCCGCCGCACGCGTGCGGTGACGGACGCGCAGGAACCCGGCCTGGACGGCGTCGGGAAACGCGGCGAGGGGCTGGTAGACGCGCAGCTCGGACTGGTATTCCATGGGCCCGGTTCAGGCCCCCGCGGCCGGGCCGAGCTCCACGACCACGGGGGCGTGGTCCGAGGCGCCCTTGCCCTTGCGCTCGTCACGGTCGATCCAGGCGTCCGTGACGGAGGTGGCCAGGGCGGGAGAGGCAAGCACGAAGTCGATGCGCATGCCCTCCTTCTTGGGGAACCGCAGCTGCTTGTAGTCCCAGTACGTGTAGACCCCCGGGCCGGGGTGGCGGGGACGGACCACGTCCTGGAAGCCCGCCTCCTCGAAGGCGTGGAAAGCGGCGCGCTCGGCGGGTGAGACGTGGGTCAGCCCCTCGTCCAGGAAGAACTGCATGTCCCAGACGTCCTCGTCCCGCGGGGCGATGTTCCAGTCCCCGGTGAGGGCCAGGCGGAGCGAGGGGTCCCCGGCGACCGCATCCACCGCGTGCTCACGGAGCACGTCCAGCCAGTGCAGCTTGTAGGCCATGTGCTCGTCCTCGAGGGCACGGCCGTTGGGGACGTAGAGGGACCAGATCCGCAGAGAGTCCTCGCCCTGGCCGACGGTGGCGGCGATCGCCCGGGCCTCCTGGACGGCATCCACGCCGCCCTTGCCGAACTCCGGCTGGCCCACGAAGGTCCGCTCCACGTCCGCCAGGCCCACGCGCGAGGCGATGGCCACCCCGTTCCACTGCGAGAAACCGAAGTGCGCCACCTCGTAGTCCATGCGCTCGAAGAGCTCCCACGGGAAGTTCTCGTCCTTGCACTTGGTCTCCTGGATCGCCAGGACGTCCACGTCCGTGCGCTCGAGCCAGGACTCCACGCGGTCGGCACGGGCACGGAGGGAGTTCACATTCCAGGTCGCGATCTTCACCCGGCCAGCCTAGCCAAGACCTTCCGCCAGGGGCGCTTCGGGCCGGGCTCAGTCCTGGCGCCACCACGAGTCGAGGATGCTGACCGGGGTGGTCCGCTTGTGGCGGGACCGCAGGTAGACCTGCTCGAGCTTCTCCGCCGCGTCGGTGGGAACCACCCTGCCCTCGAGGTAGTCGTCGATCACGTCGTAGCTCAGCCCGAGCTCGGCCTCATCGGTCTGACCGGGCTTGTCGTCCAGCAGGTCCGCGGTGGGGACCTTCGCCCAGAGCCGCTCCTCGGCGCCCAGGTGCTTCAGCAGCTGCCGGTTCTGCCGCTTGTTCAGGCCGAACAGCGGCAGCACGTCGGCCGCTCCGTCCCCGAACTTGGTGAAGAAGCCGGTCACGGACTCCGCGCTGTGATCGGTGCCGATCACCAGCAGCCCGTGCGCACCGGCGATGGCGTACTGGGCCACCATGCGCACCCGGGCCTTGACGTTGCCCTTGTTGAAATCGGTGATCGGCTCCCCGGTGGCGGCGGTGAACTCAGCCTCGAAGCCATCCACGGCGGCCGCGATGTCGAACGTGGTCTCCGCGTCACCGTCGATGAAGTCCAGGGCGGCCTGGGCGTCGTCCTCGTCATGCTGGACGTTGTAGGGCAGCCGGACGGGGACGAACTCGGCCTGGATGCCCTCGGCGCGCAACCCCTCGACGGCCAGCTGGGCGAGCCGGCCGGCCAGCGTGGAGTCGAGTCCGCCCGAGATGCCCAGGACGAATCCCCTCGCGCCGCTGGCTCGCAAGTAGTCCTGGAGGAACTGGACACGTGCGGCCGCCTCGGCGGCTGGATCGATCTCCGGCTTGACACCGAACTCGGCAATGATGGCCTTCTGCATTTCGCGCATGGGCCCAGCCTAGGGGCGGTTTTAGGTGCGCGACCAGCCGAGGTTCCGCGCCATGGTCTGCAACGCGGTCATCACGGTCTCGTACTGCTCCTCGTCCAGGCCCTCGGTGATGTCGGCCCGCATCTCCTCGACCACGGCGGCCACGCGCTCGCCGCTGGTGCGTCCGGTGCTCGTGAGGGTGTAGAGATCGCCCTCCACCACGAGCCAGCCGGACTCCACCAGTTCGTCCAGGTTCTCCTTCACCGTGCGCGGGCCCTCGTCCGACCCGGCCACGGGCGGCGGCAGCACGTGCCCGAGCTCCTCGGCGGACTGCGGGCGGGAGGTCAGGGCGTTCATCAGCTGCCACTGGGCCCGGGTCAGGCCGTGTTCGGCCAGGGACTCGTTGACGCGCTGGGTGAGCAGCGTGTCCACCATGTTGAGCCAGTAGCTGAGCAGCTGTTCGGTGGGACGGTCCGACAGGGGTTCCTGGGGAGGCTGGGGATCGCTCATGTCACCACCCTAGGAGGGGTCCGCCCGAGAATCTAGGATGGACGGCATGACTACTCAGACCCCGGATTCCCCCGCCGCCCGCTCGGCGGACCAGAAGGCGCGGGACCGTGCCCGGTTGCTCGAGCTCATCCAGGAACTGGCCGTCGTCCGGGGCCGGGTCACGCTGTCCTCCGGGCAGGAGGCCGACTACTACATCGACCTGCGCCGGGTCACCCTGCACCATGAGGCCGCACCGTTGGTCGGCCGCGTCATGCTCGACCTGCTGGATGGGGCCGGCATCGGGTTCAGCGCCGCGGGCGGGCTGACCATGGGGGCCGATCCGGTCGGCACCGCGATCCTGCACGAGGCCGGCCGGCAGGGCCGGGGCGTCGACGCGTTCGTGGTGCGCAAGGCCCAGAAGTCCTACGGGATGGGCCGCCAGGTCGAGGGTCCCGCCGTCGAGGGCCGGGACGTCGTCGTGCTCGAGGACACCTCGACCACCGGTGGCTCCGCCCTGACCGCCGTGGAGGGCGTCCGCGCCGCCGGTGGCACCGTGCGGGCCGTGGCCGTGATCGTGGACCGTTCCACCGGTGCCGCCGAACGGATCGAGTCCGAGGCCGGCGTGCCCTACCTCTTCGCCTTCGGCAAGGACGACCTGGGCCTCGACTGACGGCGGGGCGCCGGAGCGCGCTTACAGCCAGTCGTTGCGCCTGAACAGGACGTAGAGCACCACGGCGATCGCCAGCATGAGCCCGAGGGCGAAGGGGTAGCCCCAGGCCCAGTGGAGTTCCGGCATGCGGTCGAAGTTCATGCCGTAGATGGAGCCGATCAACTGCGGGGCGAAGATGATGGCCGCCCAGGACGAGATCTTCTTCACCTGGTCGTTCTGCCGCACGGACTCCTCGGCGAGCTTCTTGGAGGTCAGGGTCGAGTCCAGCTCCAGGGCGTGCTCGAGCATGGTCCGCATGGCCATGACGCGGTCGTTGAGCTGCTCCGTGTGGTCCTGGACGTCCCGCAGCTTGCGGACCACCTCGACCTTGGACGGGTCCGTCTCCAGGTTCTCGATCATGTTGTCGAGCATGTACGGCAGGGACCGGATCGCCCGCTGGAAGTTCACCACCTCCCGGGAGAGCTGGTAGATGCGCCGGGAGACGTTGCCGTCCCCCGCGAAGATCTGGTCCTCGATCTCCGCGATGTCGTTGTCCAGGCCGTCCGCGACCGGGAAGTAGTCGTCCACCACCGTGTCCAGGATCCCGTGCACCACGGCGGAGGTCCCCGCGGCGAGCCGTTCGGGCCGGTCCCGCTCCAGGTGCAACCGCACGCGGGAGAGGTCCGGCACCTCGGAGTGGCGCACCGTGACCACGAAGTTCGCCCCGACGAACACGTTGAGCTCGCCGAACTCGACCGTCTCGGTCTCGTCGATGTAGCGGGCTGGGATCAGCACGAAGAACCGGTCGTCGTCGTAGTGCTCGAGCTTGGCCCGCTGCCCGCCGGCCAGCGCGTCCTCGACCGCCAGCTCGTGCAGGTTCAGCTCCTCGGCGACCTCCTGCAGCTCCGCCTCGTCCGGCCGGTACAGCCCGACCCAGGCCATGCCACCCAGCCGTTCACACTCCTCGAAGGTCTCCTGGAGGCTGGTGGGGGCCAGGATGCGCTTGCCGTCCTTGTAGATGGCGTTGTCGACGATGGTCACGGCTCCATTGTGCGCCCTGCGGACCGGGCCCGCGGGCACAGCCACTGGCCGCGCCGTCCGGTGCGGTGAGAGCCTGATCGGCATGACCCGGACTGGCGGCTGGCCTGCGTGGCCCCTTCCGCCCGGGGTGACGACAGACCAGAGGAGCCTGATACCGCAACCCGGAGAGAAGCCATCATGCCGAGGACCGGACAGGCGGATCGGCAGCAGGAAGACCAGGTGGATCGCGATCGCCGTGACGACCACCACGGGGATGCGCCACAGTTCGATCCCCAGGGTGTCGCGCAGCTGAGCGGACGTCACGCTGAAGGCCTCCGTCCGCTCAGCCTGGGCCCGCCCCGTGGCCGGCGTCCGGGACACCGCCCATCACCGGGGGCCGTGGTGCGGCGGCCGATGAGATGGCAGGGTGGACACGGTCACCGTGCCGCGGCGGCACGCGGCGGCCGCTCCCAGGACCACTGGAAGGAATCTCACCATGACCGGAACACCGACGGTCATCGTCTTCGATGTCAACGAGCCCCTCTCGGACATGTCGGCCATGCACCACCTGGGTGAACCGAAACGGAGCTGTCTACCCCTCCTCCTGCGCACACCCTGACCTCACAGTGGCCGCCCTGACGGATCTGGCTCCGGCCCTCACCACGGCATCCTGAACGCAACCCCCGATCCAGGCCGGCACCGCCGACACCCACGCTGGCCAGAAGAGGAGAACCATGGAACACCAGCCGGTGGCCCGCCGCACCATCACGGTCGATGGCGCCGACCTGTCCTACCTCACCAGCGGAGATGAAGACGCCCCGCCCCTGGTCCTGGTGCACGGCACCTTCTGGAGCCGGGTGTGGGCGCCGATCCTGCCCGAACTGGGGCACACCGCCCGGTGCATCGCCCTGGACCTGCCGGGCTTCGGGGCCAGCGCCGGAGAACTCCCCGTCGAGCAGGCCACCGTCCCGGCTCTGGCGCGGACCGTCCTGGCGGCCGCCGATGCCCTAGGACTGGGCACTTTCGACGTGGCCGGCCATGACATCGGCGGAGGCATCGCCCAACACCTGGCCGCGACCACCGGCCGGATCCACAGGATGGTGCTGATGAACGCGGTCATGTTCGACTCCTGGCCGGTACCGGCCGTCGAACGATACCGCGACCCCCAGGTACGGGCAGCCACCACCGTCGAGGACCTCCTCGAGGCGCGCACCACCTCCACCCGGGGCAGCGTCCACCGCACCCTGGGCGATGCCGAACTGGCCGACTACCTCAGTCCCTGGCGCGATCCGGCCAGGGTGCGGTCCTGGACGGCGATGGCCGCGGCCGCCGCCCCCGAATACACCCTGGCCCTGATTCCCGCCTTGCAGGAGGCGGCCATTCCGACCCGGCTGGTGTGGGGCCGGGAGGATGATTTCCAGAAGCTCCACTACGCCCGCCGCTACGTCACCGAGATCCCCGGTTCGGACCTGGTCGAGGTACACGGCAAGCACATCCCCACCGAGGACTCTCCCCTCGACGTCGCGCACGCCATCCGGGAACACCTCACTCCAGGCGCCTAGGGCCCTCCTCCCAGCCGGGCACATGCGGCCTCTCGGCGTACTCAGGGTTCTCGGCCCAGAGATCCACACGGCATGGCGCCCTTCCGCTGACCCCTGGATGCGCGGAGCGCTCGGATCAGCGCAGCCAGCGCTCCCGATGCCCCGGGAGCCGCCCGTTCCGGGCTGTGCTGCGCCGGACGTCCAGTCAGTGTGCTAGCAGCAGCGTCCCTGCGGGTTCCGGTCCTGCCAGTCCATCCTGTCCTTCCAGAAGGCCCGCTCGGACATCGGCTCGACACCCGGGTGCACCCGGGCCTGGTGGGCCAGGTAGTGCTGGTAGGCGTCCGCCCCGAGCACGCCGCGAAGGAACCACACGGTGCTCCGCCAGGCCGTGGTGAGCGAGGCGGCCAGTGTGCGCAGTGCCTGCGCCGCCACGGTCAGTGCCTCCCGCGGACCGGCTGGCGCTCGGGCGGCAGGGCCTTCCACTGCGCCTCGAGGGCCTTCTCGGCCGGGGTGGAGATGAGCCCGGAGGGCGCGTAGATGCGGGACTCGACCCGGGGATCCTCGTTCTCCGGCACGCCGCGCGTCCGGTAGGACTTCACGGTCGCCACGACGGCCATGGTGATGACGATGATCGTCAGCACCATGAACACCACCGACAGCGTCCCCTGCACGAAGGTGTTGCGCACGACCGCCTCCATGGCCTCGACCGATCTGGCCGTGCCGAAGCTGGTCTGCCCGTCCTCGAGCGCCTGGCGGAACGCGTTGTGCTGGGCCCAGTAACCGACCGCCGGAACCGGGGAGAAGATCTTGTACAGCGAGGCGGTGATGGTGACCACGGCGGCGAACGCCAGTGGGAGCACCACCACCCACAGGTACTTGAAGGTGCCCCGCTTCGCCACGATCGCCATGACCACGGCCAGTGCGATCGCGGCGAGCAATTGGTTGGCGATGCCGAAGAGCGGGAAGAACGTGTTGATGCCCCCCAGGGGGTCGGTGACGCCGAGGATGAGGATGTATCCCCAGCCGGCGACCATGATCGCCGTACACAACCAGGCGCCCGGGCGCCAGGACGTGTCCTTGAACCGGGGGATGAAGTTGCCGATCGTGTCCTGCAGCATGAACCGGGCCACGCGGGTACCCGCGTCCACGGCGGTGAGGATGAACAGGGCCTCGAACATGATCGCGAAGTGGTACCAGAAGCCCATCATCGCGGGCCCGCCGAACCACTGGTTCATGATCGTCGCGATGCCCACGGCGAGCGTCGGGGCGCCACCGGTGCGGGACACCACGGACTCCTCGCCGACATTGGCCGCAAGGTCCGTGAGTGTCTCGGGCGCCAGGTTCACGCCCATCAGCCCCAGCGAGTTGACGAACTGGACGGCGCCCTCCACGGTGCCCCCGGTCACGGCCCCCGAGGAGTTCATCGCGAAGTAGACGCCGCGGTCGATCGAGATCGCGGCGACGAGCGCCATGATCGCCACGAAGGACTCCATGAGCATGCCGCCGTAGCCCAGGAAGCGGGTCTGCCTCTCCTTCTCCACGAGCTTCGGCGTGGTCCCGGAGGAAATCAGGGCATGGAATCCCGACAACGCGCCGCAGGCGATGGTGACGAAGAGGAAGGGGAACAGTGACCCGGGGACGACCGGACCGTCCTCGCGTCCGGCGAACTCTGAGATGGCCGGCACGGTGATCTCGGGGCGCACCACGACGATCGCGATGGCCAGCAGGCCGATGACGCCGATCTTCATGAACGTGGAGAGGTAGTCGCGGGGGGCCAGGAGCAGCCACACGGGCAGGACGGCGGCCACGAAACCGTAGATGATGATCGCCCAGGCGATGGTGGTCCGGTCCAGGTGGAACAGCTCGGCGCCCCACGCGGACTCGGCGACCCAGCGGCCCGAGATGATCGCGAACATCAGCAGCGCGAAACCGATCACGGAAACCTCCATGACCCGGCCCGGGCGTAGGAAGCGCAGGTAGACGCCCATGAAGAGGGCGATGGGAATGGTCAGGGCGACCGAGTAGACACCCCAGGCGGACTCGCCCAGGGCGTTGACGACGACCAGCGCCAGGATCGCCACGATGATGATCATGATCATCAGGGTCGCCAACAGGGCGGCGGTGCCACCGATGATCCCCAGTTCCTCCCGGGCCATCTGACCCAGGGAGCGGCCCCCGCGGCGCATCGAGAAGAACATGACGAGGTAGTCCTGGACCGCGCCGGCCAGCACCACGCCGATGATGATCCACACGGTCCCGGGCAGGTAGCCCATCTGGGCCGCCAGGACGGGGCCGACGAGGGGGCCGGCGCCCGCGATCGCCGCGAAGTGGTGGCCGAACAGGACCCGCCGGTCCGTCGGCATGAAGTCCCGCCCGTTGTTGTTGTACTCGGCCGGCGTGGCCCGGGTGTCATCCGGCCGCGTGATCTTCCGCTCGATGAACTTCGAGTAGAACCGGTAGGCGATGAGGTAGGTGCACACGGCGGCGAACACGAACCAGATGGCGTTGATCGTCTCGCCGCGGGAGATGGCCAGGATGGCCCACGCGATGCCGCCGACCAGGGCGATGACCGCCCAGAGGATGATCTTGCCCGGAGTCCACTTCCGGTCCTCCTGCTCCGCTACCTCGGGGTCGACGGCGGTCGGTGGCAATCCGGTGGTGGGCGCGGAACTCTCGGTCATCTCATCCCTCATCTCACGGTGCCGCGTGGTGCGGGGGGCCTCGTCCCGGAGGCTGGCGCGGCGGGTGCATGACCACTGTCCTCCGGCGCGCGTCAGCACGTCAATACCCACCGCTGGGGCGGCTAGCGTAGGGGCCATGAGTGAACGTGGAGTCTTCAAGCCCGCCGAGTCCGTCACCACCGCCCCGCTGGCGGCACTCGGGCTGATCGGCGGCTACCTGACCGCCCGCGAGACCGGGATCCGTCCCCTCGGCGGGGTCGTCCTGGCCGCGGTCGGCGCCTACGCGGGCCGCACCTGGGCGGCGAAGGCCGGCGCGGGCACCACCGCCGCGCTGTCCGCCGTGTACCTGGGCGGGTTCGGCGCCTCGCACCCGCTGGCCAAGAAGATCGGCGCCTGGCCCTCGGTGCTCACCGTGGCGGCCGCCTCGGCGCTGGCCTCGTGGGCGCTGGTGGACCGCAAGGGGTGACGCCCGACGCCGGACCCGGCACCCCGGGTGCCCCGGTGCCGGCCGCACTGGACCCGGACGTGCCGGCCGAGGCGGACGCCGGCGTCGTGCCCGGTGAGGGGCACCCGCGCGAGGTGGGCGTGGGCCCCTGGGAGGGTGACTGGCCGACGGGGGAGCACTGGGACCCGGACCTGCTGCGGCACGGGGACCGGCGCAACGTGGCCGACCACTACCGCTACTGGTCGCTGGAGGCGATCGTCGCCGACCTGGACACCCGCCGGCACTCCTTCCACGTGGCCATCGAGAACTGGCAGCACGACCTGAACATCGGCACCGTGGTGCGCACCGCCAACGCGTTCAACGCCGCCGGCGTGCACATCATCGGCCGGCGCCGCTGGAACCGGCGCGGGGCCATGGTCACGGACCGCTACCTGCACGTGCACCACCACCCGACGGTGGAGGACTTCATCGACTGGGCACGGTCCGAGGGACTGACGGTGCTGGGCATCGACATCTTCCCGGACTCGGTGCCGCTGGAGACCTACCGGCTGCCCGAGCGGTGCGTGCTGGTCTTCGGCCAGGAGGGGCCGGGACTGTCCGAGGAGGTGCACCGCGCGGCGGAGGCGACGCTGTCCATCGCCCAGTTCGGCTCCACCCGGTCCATCAACGCCGGCGTGGCGGCGGGGATCGCCATGCACGCCTGGGTCCGCCGCCACGTGTTCGGTACCTGACCGCCGCCGCGGCATCCGCCGGACACCCTCACGGGAGTCCACCGGCCGCGCGTGCTCGTAGGCTGGACCACAGCACCGCGTCCTCCAGGCCTCAGGAGCCAGCCCGTGACCACACCGCATGCCCCGCAGCACCCGCAGGATCCCTTGGCCGGCACCGGTCCGCACCGGGCCGGCCCCGGCGCCACCCCGGACGGTGACGCCGAGCCCGCCACCGGGTCCCCGGCCGCACGGCCACCGGGACCGTGGTCGGACGGGATGGGCCGGGCCGGGGCCCGGGCCGGGCAGACGCTGCTGATCGCCGCGGTCGTCGTCGGGGTCCTGTGGCTCCTGCTGCGCGTGAGCGTCGTGCTGGTCGCGGTGCTGGTCGCGTTCATCCTGGCGGCCGCCGTGGCCCCGCTGGTGCGGTGGCTGGTGGCCAGGGGCTGGTCCCACCTCTGGGCCACCCTCGCGGCCTTCCTGGGCATCCTGGTCCTCGTCGGTGGCGTGGTCACCGGAGTGGTCGTCGCCGTCCGGAACGAGTGGGACGCCCTCACCGCCTCGGCGATCGCCGGCTGGCAGCAACTGCAGGACTGGATCACCTCCGGCCCGCTGCCGGTGGACGCCGGGGCCCTGCAGGACGCCACCGGTCAGGTCACGGACTTCCTCACCGGTGGTGAGTTCGCCCGGGGCCTGGCCAGCAACACCCTGACCGGCCTGTCCGCGGCCACCGAGTTCCTCACCGGCGTGGTGCTGATGGTCGTGGTGCTGTTCTTCCTGCTCAAGGACGGCTGGAAGATCACCAGCTTCACCCTCCGCTGGTTCCGGGACGGGACCCGCGCCAAACTCGCCGAGTCCGTGGACCGGTCCTCGCAGGTGCTCGGCGGCTACGTCCGCGGCACCGCCACCGTGGCCCTGGTGGACGCCGTGCTGATCGGGCTCGGCCTGTTCATCATCGGCGTCCCGCTGGCCCTGCCCCTGGCGGTGATCGTGTTCATCGGTGCGTTCGTGCCCATCGTGGGGGCCACGGTCGCCGGGATCCTGGCCGCCCTGGTCGCCCTGGTCACCACCGGGCCGGTCGAGGCCCTGATCGTGGTCGCGATCGTGGTCGCCGTCAACCAGCTCGAGGGCAACCTGCTCCAGCCCGTCGTCATGGGCCGCACCCTGAGCCTGCACGCCCTGATCGTGCTGCTGGCCCTGACGGTCGGCACCATCGTGGGCGGGATCTTCGGTGCCATCCTGGCCGTGCCCTACACCGCCGTGGCGTGGACCCTGATCCAGGTCTGGTCCGATCGCTACCAGACCGGCCCCGACCCGGTGCTGGGCCAGGACCCCCTCGACCCGAAGGACCGGGCCTCCGCCAAGGCCACCCCGGCCCAGCGCCTGCGCTACCAGCGCATGCGCCGCCAACGCCGCAGGAGCGTGACCCCGGCGGCGGCCGGATCCCACGGGCCCGCCCAGGCGCCACCCGAGGGCGATGACGTCGACGCCGCCACCGCGGACCGGGGGCCCCAGGGCTGAACCGGCGGGCGCCGGGCCCGCGACCAGGTCACCCTGGTGCGGGCGCGGCCCCCGTGCCCGTCCGGTCGCTAGGATGGCTTGCGGACAGGGTCTGCACCGGGGCTGCCTGCCCGCCCCGCCCGCAGGCCGGACTTCCCGACGCCGGCATGTTCGCCGGCGCTCACGGTCACCAGATGCCAAGGAGCCGCAATGCCCATCGCTTCCCCGGACAAGTACGCCGAGATGATCGACTCCGCCAAGGAGGGCGGCTACGCCTACCCGGCGATCAACGTCACCAGTTCCCAGACGCTGAACGCGGCCATCCGCGGTTTCGCCGAGGCCGGTTCGGACGGCATCATCCAGGCGTCCACCGGCGGCGCGGCATACTTCTCCGGCTCCTCCGTCAAGGACATGGTCACCGGTTCCCTGGCCATGGTGGCCTTCGCCCGTGAGGTGGCGAAGAAGTACGACGTCAACATCGCCCTGCACACCGACCACTGCCCGAAGGACAAGCTGGACGGCTTCGTCATGCCGCTGCTGGACGCCTCCGAGGCCGAGGTGAAGGCCGGCCGGGACCCGCTCTTCAACTCCCACATGTGGGACGGCTCCGCCGAGACCCTGGAGGAGAACCTGCGCATCGGCCGCGAGCTGCTGGCCCGGACCCACGCCAACCGGCAGATCCTCGAGGTGGAGATCGGCGTCGTCGGCGGGGAGGAGGACGGCGTGGCCCACGAGATCAACGACAAGCTCTACACCACCGTCGAGGACGGGCTCGCCACCATCGAGGCCCTCGGCACCGGGGAGAACGGCCGGTACATCACCGCGCTGACCTTCGGCAACGTCCACGGCGTCTACAAGCCGGGCGGCGTGAAGCTGCGCCCGGAGATCCTGGACGGGATCCAGCGCGAGGTCGGGGCGAAGATCGGCAGGGAGCGCCCCTTCGACCTGGTCTTCCACGGCGGCTCCGGCTCCTCCCAGCAGGAGATCTCCGATGCCGTCTCCTACGGCGTCATCAAGATGAACGTGGACACGGACACCCAGTACGCCTTCACCCGGCCGGTGGCCGGGCACATGTTCACCAACTACGACGGCGTGCTGAAGGTGGACGGCGACGTCGGCAACAAGAAGGCGTACGACCCGCGCGTCTGGGGTGCCCTGGCCGAGACGTCCATGGCCGAGCGCATCGTCCAGGCCTGTCAGGAACTGGGCTCCGCAGGCAAGTCCATCAAGTAACCCCACCGACAGCCCGGGCCGGCCGGCCCGGGCTGCCCACCGGAAGGAACGCCCATGCCGTGGTACGCGTGGATCGCCATCATCGCCATCCTCGTCTGGGGTGGGATCACCGTGTTCAGCATGGCCACGGGCAGGCCGCTGCCGTGGTCCGAGGGCGCCGATCCGCAGGAACTGGACGCACTGCGCAAGCGGGTCGAGGCGCTCGAGAAGGGCACGGCCCGGCCGGAGCTGGAGCAGCGGGTCGACCGTCTGGAGGCCCGGCAGGACCGCCGGGAGGCGCGCGACGTGGAGCACGACCGGTGGGCCCGGCAGGCCCGCGAGCTCGGATGGGACGAGGGCGGGGAGCCGGGGCACGGCTAGAGTCGGGGGTGAACCCGCCCCGCCCACGACCGCCCCGGAAGGAGCACCATGTCTGACGCGTCCCTGGTCGGCAGGAACCTGATGCAGCCCGAACCCACCTACCTGCCCGAGGAGCACGAGGTCCTCGCGCGGATCGAGGCCGGTGACCTGCCGGAGGACCTCGCCACCCGGTTCCCGAAGTCCTCGCTGGCCTGGGCCCTCATGGCGCAGGACGCCTGGGGCGAGGGCCGCACCATCGATGCCTACGCCTATGCCCGCGTCGGCTACCACCGCGGACTGGACGCCCTGCGCGGCGCCGGTTGGCGCGGGGCCGGCCCCGTGCCGTACAGCCACGAGCCCAACCGCGGTTTCCTGCGCTCGCTCTACCTGCTCGGCCAGGCCGCCGCGGCCATCGGCGAGGGCGAGGAGGTCCACCGGATCGACGCCTTCCTGGCCGACGCCGACCCCCGCGCCAAAGACGAGATCGCCCGGGGCTGAGCCGTGACCGCCTCCGTCCTGGTCGGCACCTTCAACGAACCCGGTGAGCACGTCCCCGCCCTGCCCACCTCGGGGGGCATCGTGCGCACGACCGGCTGGCCGGAGGGCCCGGAGGCGGTGGCCGGTTCCGGTCCGGACGCCCCGTCCTGGCTGGTCGCGGGGCGCCCGGGCACCCCGTCGGAGGGCCTGCTGTACGCCGCCCAGCACGTGCCCGAGGGAGCGCTGGCGGTCCTGTCACCGTCGGAGCCGGACGCCGGGACGGAGGACGTCGGCTGGATCACCACCCAGCGGATCCCCAGCGGGGGCGAGAACACCTGCCACGCCGACCTGAACCCCGCCGGGACGTGGCTGGCTGCGGCCTCCTATGACTCGGGCACCCTGACCGTCGCCAGGGTCCTCGGCGACGGCCGGCTGGGCCGGCCGATCGCGGTCCAGGCCCCGGAGGGCTCCGGGCCGGTGCCCTCCCGTCAGGAGGCCCCGCACCTGCACTTCGTGCTGTTCCTCGACGACGACCGCCTGCTCGTCACGGACCTCGGCGGCGACCGGATCCTGGAGTACTCGGTGGCCGCCCTCGAGGCCTCGGCCCGGGCCGCCGGGGGCGACGCCACGGAGGAGACCCCCGGCGCGGCCGACGGCCAGGCCTACCGCGAGACCAGCGGGGTCGTCGGGGAGGGACTGGACGACCGCGACGGCGGGAGCTCCGCGGACGGCGACGCGACCGACGTCGTGCGCGTGGAGACCGAACCGACCGCCGTGCACCGCCTGCCCGGTGGCACCGGACCGCGTCACCTCGCGGTGCTGCCCCCGCTCCCGGGGTCCGACCGGCCCGGGCCGCACCTCGCGGTCGTGGGCGAACTGGACTCGCGACTGCACATCCTGGGCCTCGAGGCCGGGCCGGAGGGCTTCCCGGAGATCGGCATCGTCCCGACCCACGCCCAGGACGCGGATCCGGAGTCGGCCCGGGACAACCTGCCCTCACACCTGGTGGTCTCGGCGGACGGCGCCCTGGTCTACGTGGCCAACCGCGGGCGGAACACCATCGGGGTGATCCGCCGCGGCGAGGCGCCCGAGCTGGTCGCCGAGGTGCCGTGCGGCGGGGACTGGCCCCGCCACATCGCCCTGGCCGGGCCGCCCGGGGGGCAGGGACTGCTCGTCGCGCTGGAACGGGGCGACGCCGTGGTGCACCTGCCGTTCGATGCCGAGAGCATCCCGCGGGGCGTCACCGGACGGACCGCGGTCCGGCGCCCCGGGTTCGTGCTGCCGCTGGACTGAGCCGGGTTCATCTGCCCCGGGAGGGCTCCCGGGGGCCGGTAGGGTGGCCTCGACCCGATCCCAGACCCTTTGGAGGCTGCACGATGCTGTTCCTGGCGCGCATGGACGTCACTTTTCCCGAGTCGATGACGGATG
Source organism: uncultured Citricoccus sp. (assembly GCF_937871995.1). NCBI lineage: Bacteria > Bacillati > Actinomycetota > Actinomycetes > Micrococcales > Micrococcaceae > Citricoccus > uncultured Citricoccus sp. Next base: position 18,096 of record NZ_CALMQR010000016.1, read on the forward strand.
AGGTCAAGGCCGACTTCGTGGCCCAGGAGAAGGAGTACTCGGGCAACCTGCAGCGGCAGGGGAAGATGCAGTCCATCTGGCGGGTCGTCGGGGAGTACGCCAACTACTCCGTCTACGACGTGGCGGACAACGACGAGCTCCACGCCGTCCTGTCCGGTTTCCCGATGTACCCGTACATGAAGATCAAGGTCACCCCGCTGGCGAAGCACCCCAACTCCATCCGGTGAGCACGGGGCGGGGGACCGGCCCGGCGGCGAACTAGACTCGTCGACCGTGGCCAAACTCTACTTCCGCTACGGGGCGATGAACTCGGGCAAGTCCACCGGACTGCTCCAGGCCGCCTTCAACTACGAGGAACGGGGCCAGCGGGTCCTGTTGGCCAAGCCGCAGGTGGACTCTAAGGGAGACGACGAGATCGTGTCCCGGCTCGGCGTCACCCGGGCGGTCGACTTCCTGATCCCCCACGGGGCCGACCTGCTGGAACTCTTCCGTCGCCACGCCACCGGGGATGACCCGGCCGCGCTGATCGAGCACGTGGACGCCGTGGTCAAGCCGGTGGCCTGCCTGCTCGTGGACGAGGCGCAGTTCCTGGAGCCGGCGCAGGTGGACGACCTGCTGCGCATCGCCGTGCTGCAGGGTGTTCCCGTGATGGCCTACGGCATCCGGACCGACTTCCGTACCGACTCGTTCCCCGGCTCGGCGCGGCTCCTGGAACTGGCGCACTCCCTCGAGGAGCTCAAGACCATCTGCCGGTGCGGGCGCAAGGCCATCTTCAACACCCGCAAGGTCGTCGAGGTGGGCGGGGACGAGGCCGTGGAGCGGTTCATCTTCGAGGGCGACCAGGTGGCGATCGACGGCGTCGAGGTCACCTACGAGTCCCTGTGCGGCGTCTGCTACCTGGAGGAATCCGGCGGCAGGCTGGGGTAGGTTGCCCCTAGCCGCCGCCCGTGCCCTGACCGCACGGCGTGGCGCACCAGTCCACACCCGTCGGAGGACCAGGAGACCGAGCATGACCGTCGTGAAGATCAACGCCATCACCGTTCCCGAGGGCCAGGGGCCCGAGCTCGAGGCCCGGTTCGCCGCGCGCAAGCACGCCGTGGACCAGTCCCCCGGCTTCGAGGGATTCCAGCTCCTGCGCCCGGTGAAGGGGGAGTCGCGGTACTTCGTGATCACCCACTGGGCCACCGAGGAGGACTTCGAGGCCTGGCGGAGCGCCCGCAACAACGGTCATGACGACGGCGGACCGGCCCGGCAGCCCGTGGCCACGGGGGCGGAGCTGCTGGAGTTCGAGGTCGTCGACCTCGGCTGACCGGCCCGGACCGCCCTCAGGGGCGCGCCGCCACGGGCGCCGTCCCGAAGAGCCCGTCCAGGATGACCTGCAGCCCCCACTGGAACGCGTCCTCACCCAGGGGCGTCGCGGAGGCGGTGGGGTCCACGGCGGCCAGCCGGGCGGCCTCCTGGGCCGCCGCGATGGAGCCCAGGACGTGGTTCATGACCAGGTGCTGCGCCCACGCGGGGTGCGCGACGCCCGCCGATTCCAGCAGGGAGCGCAGGCGGTTCAGCGGCTTCAGCGCGTCCGGCTGCAACGACTGGGCCACCTGCACGACCTCGGCGCTGTCCGGCACGTTCACGAGCGCTGAGCGGATCCCCGTCGCCAGGCCGGCGACGCCGGCGCGTCCGGCGGCGTGATCCCGCCGCTCCGCCCTGCGGCCCCCCGCCGGAGAGGCGTCCTGCGGTGCCGACGGTCCCGGCCGGCCCGCGTCATCGGGGCCGGCGAGGCCATCGGGACCGTCGAGCCCGCTGAGCAGGCGGGCGGCCACGCCCACCAACAACTCCTGCTTGCTCTTCACGTGCCAGTAGAGCGCACCGACCTGGACGTCGAGTTCCCGGGCGAGCCTGCGCATGGACAGGTCCGCCAGGCCGAAGCGGGTGAGGATGGCCAGGGCCGTGTCCTCCACCTGGTCCCGGGTCAGCGTCATGCGCTCCAGTGTAGGGTCCGGCCCCCGCTCCGAGTCCGGTCCTGCGTCCGCGCCCCCGGCCGCACCCCGACTCGGTCCGGGCCAGCTCCGTCGCGCCCCTGGCCGTCGGACCGCGCCCCGTCATGATCTTGAACACCGTTCAGGACTGTGCTGTACTTCCGAGCACACAGACTTGAACGCCGTTCAAGGCCCCTGGGGCCTGCGGCCGAACCGGAAGGCCCCCCATGGTCCAGACCGCTCCCGAGACCACCGCCGACGCCCCCGCCGACACCCCTGAGGCGACCCAGCCCCCCGTCTCGACCCGCCCCGTGTCCGCCGACCCGTTCGCGATCGCCGCGGCCGTCGCCACGGGTCACCGGCTCACCGCGGAGGACGGGCTGGCGATCCTGTCCACCCCGGACACGGACACCCTCCGGCTCGTCACCGAGGCCGGGCGCCTGCGCCGGCGGCACTTCGGCAACACCGTCAAGGTGAACTACCTCGTCAACCTGAAGTCCGGACTGTGCCCGGAGGACTGCACCTACTGCTCCCAGCGCCTCGGCTCGACCGCGGAGATCCTCAAGTACAGCTGGCTGAAGCCGGAGGAGGCCGTCGAGCAGGCCAAGCTGGGCATCGGCGGCGGCGCCTCCCGCGTGTGCCTCGTCGCCAGCGGCCGCGGCCCGTCCAACCGGGACGTGGAGCGCGTGGCCACCATGACGGACCAGCTCAAGGCCGAACATCCCGAGGTCGAGGTCTGCGCCTGCCTGGGCCTGCTCAAGGACGGCCAGGCGGACCGCCTCCGCGAGGCCGGGGTGGACGCCTACAACCACAACCTCAACACGGCCGAGTCCAAGTACGCGGACATCTCCACCACCCACACCTACGCCGACCGCGTGGAGACGGTCGAGCGCGCCAAGGGTGCCGGGCTGTCGCCGTGCTCCGGGCTGATCGTGGGGATGGGGGAGTCGGACGAGCAGGTCGTCGAGGCCGTGCTGGCCCTGCGGGACCTGGACAGCGACTCCATCCCCGTGAACTTCCTGATGCCCTTCGAGGGCACCCCGCTGGCCGGGACGTGGGAGCTCACCCCGCTGCGCTGCCTGCGCATCCTCGCACTGGTCCGCCTGGCGGCCCCGGCCACGGAACTGCGCCTGGCCGGAGGCCGCGAGATGCACCTGCGCGGCCTGCAGGCCACCGCCCTGGAGGTCGCCAACTCCCTGTTCCTGGGCGACTACCTCACGAGTGAGGGCCAGACCGCCGAGCAGGACCTGGCCATGATCGCCGACTCCGGCTTCCGCGTCCTCGGCACCGGGGAGAGGCCCGGCGCGGAGGCGGCGACCGGGCAGGCCGCGCCCTGGGCGGCGGTCCCGACCCAGACCTCCTCCCCCCAGGACTCCACCCCGCAGGCCTCCCTCTCGCAGGCCGGGGCGTCAATTCCGGGGCCCTGCGGAGGTCCCGCCGGTGCCGGCGGCCCGGCGTCCTCGCCCTGCGGTTCGCACGCCGAGACCGGGCCGGGCTGCGGCTGCGGCCACCCCGCCGAGCAGGCGGCCGGCATGGAGGCGGCCGGCGTAGAACCCCGCATCCGTCGGCGCGGGGCCGGCACCGCCGAGGCGCCGAACGCATGACGAGTCCCACCCTCGACCAGGCCCGGCCCGGCACCGCCTCGTCCACCACTACCTCGTCGACCACCGTGTCGTCCGCCGCGCCCTCTCTGCTGCAGCGCGATGCCGGCCTGGTCTGGCATCCCTACGCCCCGGTGGACGCCGGTGCGCTCTACGCCGTCCGCGGGGCCGAGGGCGTGCGCCTGCGCCTGGAAGGACCCGACGGCGGCACCCACGAGGTCATCGACGGCATGTCCTCGTGGTGGGCCGCCGTGCACGGGTACCGCCACCCCGCACTGGACGCCGCGGCCCGCACGCAGCTCGACTCGTTCAGCCACGTCATGTTCGGCGGGCTCACCCACGAGCCCGCCGTGGCCCTGGCCGAACGGCTCGTGGACGCGGCCCCGGACGGACTGCGGCACGTCTTCCTGGCCGACTCCGGCTCGATCAGCGTCGAGGTCGCCCTGAAGCTGGCCCTGCAGGTCCAGGCCTCCCGCGGCGAGCGCCGTCGGCGTCGTTTCCTGGCCCTGCGCGGCGGGTACCACGGGGACACCTTCGCCACCATGGGCGTGTGTGATCCCGAGGACGGGATGCACGCCGAGTTCACGGGACTCGTCCCGCAACAGGTCTTCCTGCCCCGTCCCCCGGCCGCCCGCCTGGGGGTGGACGGCACCTGGTCGTACGACGACGGTGCCCTGGCCTCGTGGGAGGAGACGGCCCGGGAGATCGCGGCCGGACTCGCCCCGGAGCTGGCGGGCATCATCTGCGAGCCGGTGCTGCAGGGGGCCGGCGGGATGCACGCTTACCCGCCGGCCGCCGTCGGGATCCTCCGCCAGATCGCGGACGAGCACGGCCTGCTGCTGATCCTCGACGAGATCGCCACGGGCTTTGGCCGGACCGGCCGGTTCTTCGCCGCGGAATGGGCGAGCGAGGAGTCCCTGCCGCGTGGCGGGGGTGAGGTCGTCCCGGACATCCTCTGCGTGGGCAAGGCCCTGACCGGTGGGTACCTGACGCTGGCGGCCATGCTGTGCACCGCCGAGGTGGCCGCCGACCTCGGTTCCGGCCCGAACGGCGGCGCGCTGCTGCACGGGCCGACGTTCATGGGAAACCCGCTGGCCTGTGCGGTCGCCAACGCCTCCCTGGACGTGCTGACCGGCCCGGACGGGTCCCAGCCGTGGCGGGCCCAGGTGCACGCCCTGGACTCGGGGCTGCGGCAGGCGCTGGCCCCGGCCGGGGAACTGGCCTGCGTCCGGGACGTGCGGGTCCTCGGCGGGGTCGGCGTCGTCCAGTTGCGTGGCCCCGTGGACGTGACCGCCGTGACCCGTGAGGTCGTCGCCCGGGGCGCCTGGGTGCGGCCCTTCCGGGACCTGGTCTACGTCATGCCGCCCTACGTCTGCACCGCCGGGGACGTCCGGGCGCTGGGTGCGGCGATCGTTGAGGGGGTGGACCGTGTCCACGGTTGAGTCACAGCACGCCGCACGCACGGGTGCGACCGGTGCCGCGGCCGGTCCCTGGACGGACTGGGTCGAGACCCGCGCCCGCGTGCGGCGGACCCGCGACGGCGAACGCCACGACCACCCTCGGCCGCGGGGTGACATCGACCTGGCCTCCAACGACTACCTCGGCCTGTCCCGGGACGCCTCGGTGGCCCGCGCGGCCGCCCGGGCCGCGCACCGGTACGGCACCGGTGCCGGGGCCAGCCGCGTGGTCACCGGCACCCACGCGCTGCTGCCCGCCCTGGAGCGTGACCTCGCCCGCTACGCCGGCCGCCGGGAGGCCCTCGTCTTCTCCAGCGGCTACGCCGCGAACCAGGGGCTGCTCGGGGCCCTCGGCGGGCCCGGGACGCTGCTGGTCTCCGACGCCCACGCCCACGCCAGCCTGATCGACGGCGCCCGGCTCGCCAAGGCCGAGGTGCGCGTCGTCGGCCACGGGGACCTGGGGGCGGTCGAGGAGGCGCTGTTCGCCCACCGCACCACGGCCGGGACCGGTGCCCGGGCCGCCGTCGTGATGGAGTCCCTGTACTCCGTGCTGGGGGACACCGCGCCCCTGGCCGAGGCCGCGGCACTGTGCGCGAGGTACGGTGCCCTGCTCATCGTGGACGAGGCGCACACCCTGGCCGCCGTGCCGGGGGGTTCCGCCGTGCGCGCCGCGGGCCTGGCGGACACCGGGCACGTGATCGTGACCGCCACCCTGTCCAAGGCCCTCGGTGCCCAGGGCGGGGCGATCCTGCTCGGTGGTGACGACGCGGCACGGTGGCGCTCGCACCTGCTCAACACCGCGCGGACCTTCATCTTCGACACCGCCCTCGCCCCGCCGACCGCCGGCGCCGCCCGGCGTGCGCTCGCCCTGGCCGACGACCGACGTATCGGCCGGCTGGTCCGCAATGCGGCCCTGGCGCACCGGGTGCTGGCCGCCCACCCGGTCACCGCGAACCGGGTCGAGCGCGGGGAGGGGGCCGTCCACTCGGTGCGGATGGGCAGCCCCGCCGCCGCTGTGCGCACGGCCGAGGCGCTGCGCCGGAACGGCATCGCGGTCGGTTGCTTCCGCCCGCCCAGCGTCCCGGACGGGATCGCCCGGCTGCGGATCACCGTGCACGCCGACTTGGCACCGCGCCGCCTGGTGCGGGCCCTGGAGACGGTGGCCGCAGCGATCGGACGGGAGGACCCGTGAGCTGCCCCTACGCGTCCACCGCCACGGCGGCCCCGACCGGCACCGCCCCCACTGCGCGGGCGCCCCTGTCCGATCCGCTGGTCACGGTGTACCCGGAGCAGGTCCTCGCTCAGCACCGGTGCGTCGAGGACCCGGCGACCGTCCGGGAGATCCTCCGGCGCCCCGAGTACTTCGCTGCGGACAACGCCCTGACGACGGCCATGCCCCTGGCGCCGGCCACGCTGCGCCGGCTTGCCGCTCGGCGCTTCAGCCTCCCGCCTGTCCTGGCCAGCGCCTCCGGCGAGCCGCACCGCGAGGTGCGCCGCATCGTCGCTCGCTTCTTCAGCCCCGCCAAGGTCGCAGCCCAGTCGGAGCCCATCCGGGCGCTGGTGCAACGGGTCTGCGACGGGCTCCGGGCCGAGCTCGACGCCGGAGGTACCGTAGACCTCGCCACCCACCTGGCCGCCGTGGTCCCACCGAGGATCATGGCCGCTCTCACCGGCGTGGCCACCCCGCCGCCGGCGGACCTGAAGCGCTGGAGCCGGGACTCGCTCGAACTGTTCTGGGGCTGGCCCGACGCCGAGCGGCAACTGGACCTGTCGGACAGCGCGATCGACTTCCACGCCTGGCTGCGGGACGAGGTCGATCGCTCCACCGCGACCGTAGGGGCCGGGGCGGGCCCCGGCCCGGGAGTACCCGGGCCGAACCTGTTCGCGGCACTGCACGCGGGAGGCGTCGACCGCGAGAGGATCCGATCGCTTGGCTACTTCCTGGTCATCGCCGGGCAGGAGACCACCGCGATGCTCGCCCAGACCGTGCTGGTCACGGCACTGGCCGAGGGCCGCTGGGCACAGTGCGCGGATCCCGGCGGCGGCACCGCGGCCAGCCGGGAGGTGGTCCGCCGCTCTCTGGCGAGAGCCTCTTCCGTGCCGACCTGGCGTCGGCTGGTCGTGAAGGACACGCAGGTGGGTCCTGAGCGCTTCGCCGCTGGCGAGCACCTGGTGCTGCGGTTGTCCGGTGGGGCGCTGGGCGAGACGGGAGATCCTTCCCTGGCCTTCGGGTTCGGGGTGCACCGGTGCCTGGGCGCCGGGCTTGCCGAGCTGGAGGCGGCGCTCATCCTCGAGGAGGCCGCCCGCGCCCTCCCGGGGCTGAAGCTCGCCGACGAACCGGAATGGGAGCACCTGCTCTCCTTCCAGGCCCCGCGGATGGTCCCGGTCCGGTCCGCCACCGTCGGGGTCGACCCGTGAGCGCGGCGGTCCTGTGCGTCACCGGCACGGACACGGACGTCGGCAAGACCATGGCCACGGCATGCCTGGCCGCCGCGGCGCTGGCGCGGGGCGACCGGGTGGCCGTGTACAAGCCGGCGCAGACGGGTGTCGGCCCGGTCGGGGCCGGGGACGTCGAGACCGTGGCGCGGCTGCTGGGGCACCCGGACCGGCTGACCGTGGCGGAGGGCGTGAGGCTGGGCCCGGCGATGGCACCGGTGGACGCCGCGCTCGAGGCCGGGGGAGAGGCCGCGGTGGAGGCGCTGCCGGGACTGGACTGGCACCTGGAGCGCATCGAGGCACTGGCCCTCGACCAGGACATCGTCCTGGTCGAGGGCGCCGGGGGACTGCTCGTGGAGCTGACCCCTGGCGGGGCGACCATTGCCGACCTCGCCCTCGGCGCGGGTGCGCCACTGGCCGTGATCACGCGCCCCGACCTGGGGACGCTGAACCACACGGGGTTGACGCTCGAGGCCGCCGCGCGCCGGGGCGTGCGGCCGGGGACGCTGATCGTGGGCAGCTGGCCGGTGGAACCGACCGCGGTGCACCGCGCCAACCTGGGCCGGTTGCGCGCCACGGCCCGGGACCACGGTTATGCCTGGGGTGGAGCGCTGCCGGAGGGCCTGTCCTCCGCCCCGGAGCAGGCCGTCTCCCGGGCGGCCACCGCGCTGGCCGCGGCGCTCGCCGGGGTGCTGCCGGGGAGGCTGCCGCCGCGTCCGGGCCGTTGACCGCACCGTCGTACCGTCCCTCGGGGGGAACCGGCCGTTGCCGGCACGACGAAAGCACGACGAAAGAGGGGCCCTACCGCGATCGGTAGGGCCCCTCTGGCGCTGACGTCAGGTCAGTGCCGCTCAGTTCACTTCAGCAGTGCGCGGGCGGCCCGGGTCCACGCGGCGGTGACGTCCTCGGCGAACCGGATCTGGGTGACGGCGGCGTCCTGGACCCACTGGACCTGGGCGGCGTCGACCATCTGGCGCTGCGCGGCGAACACGCTGCGGGCGGCCTGGGCGTAGTTGTCCACGACGAGGCGGCTGCCGGACTTGGAGGAGTCCATCATCGCCGAGTTGACCTCGTGCACCCGCACGGAGTTCTCCTGGAAGCTCTTGGCGGCCTCCTGGGTCATCTTGGCGACGTGCTCGGAGTTCTCCTGGAGGCGCTTGGTGGTCTCCTCGGCCATCTTGGCGGCCTTGGCGTAGTTGTCGACGACGACGCGGCTGTTGGCCTTGGCCGACTCCATCATCTCGGTGTTGAACGCCTTGACGCGCTCGGAGTTCTCCTCGAAGCGCTTGGCGGCGTCCTCGACCATCCGGGTGAGGCGCTCGGAGTTCTCCTCGAAGCGTTCGAGGGTCTCCTCCAGCATGGTGGTGGTGGTCTGGGTGGCCTGGTCGGCGGTGGCCTGGGCCTGGTCGGCGGTGGTGGTTGCAGCCATGGTGTCTCCTCGCGTTGATGTCCCTGGCAGCGGTGGTGCCTGCCGGTTAACAAAGTTAGCAACGTACTGCTAACTTTTTCAAGCCCGCGGGCCGCCGACCGTGTCCACCCCGGGGCTCGCCCCCGGGCCCCTACAGGGAGACGAGCAACAGCGTCCCGCCGAAGACCAGGCCGGAGGCGATCAGCACCACCGTGGTGTACCCCAGGATGTCCCGCATCTTCAGCCCGGCGATCGCCAGCAGTGGAATGGCCCAGAACGGCTGGACCATGTTGGTCCACTGGTCGCCGTAGGACACCGCCATGACCGTGATCGCCGGGTCCACCCCGAGTTCGGCACCGGCCGAGAGCATGATCGGGCCCTGCACCGCGAACTGCCCCCCGCCCGAGGGGACGAAGAAGTTCACCAGGCCCGCGGACAGGAAGGCCAGCAGCCCGAAGGTGACCGGGGTGGAGATCGCCACGAAGGCGTCCGAGAACACCTGGATCAGTCCGGAACCGGTCATCATGCCCAGGATGCCCGCGTAGAGGGGGAACTGCAGCAGGATCTCGCCCACGTTGGAGGCGGCGTTCTTCGTCAGGGCGATCAGCTCGAAGGGGTTGCGCACCAGGAGCAGGATCAGGGCCAGGAAGGACCAGTTCACGGTGTCCAGGGTCAGCGTGCCGCCCTGGGCGAAGTGCAGGACCAGGTAGGCCGTGAGCATCAGGCCCAGCAGCAGGGTCACCACCCGGCTGGCGTCCAGCCGGTCGGCCGGGGTGACGATCTCCTCCTGGCCGTCGTCGGCCTGCTCCCGGGCGTCGATCTCCAGCTCCTTGATCCTGTCCCCGGGGCGCGGGGCCACCAGGAACAGGGCCAGGCCCACCACCAGGATGGTCGCGACGGCGGCGATCATGTTCCACGAGGAGAAGACGGTCTCGGTGATCGGCAGCGTCTCCCCGCCCAGCGGTTCGATGAGGAACGAGCCCTCCGTCGCGGCCGTCAGGGGACCGGAGGCCGAGTAGCCCATGTGCCAGACCACGAACCCGGCGAAGCCCGAGGCCACCAGCATGGGGAAGTGCAGCTTCATCCCGCGCTCGCGGCCCTGGTAGGCGACCTCCCGGGCGAGCAGCCCGCCGACCACCAGCCCCAGGCCCCACGTGATGAGGCTGGCGACGGCGGCCACCACGAAGACGAAGACGTACGCCATCAACGGCGAGCTCGGGACGCTCCCCAGGAAGGCGAGCAGCCGGCGGACCGGTCCCGTGTTGGCCAGGATGTGCCCGAGCAGCAGGATCAGCGCCATCTGCGTGATGAAGGACAGCAGCCCGGCCAGGCCGTCGCCCCAGTACAGGATCAGGTCGGCCGGCCCGGTGTCGGTGAGGATCAGGGCCAGGATCGCGACGATGAACGTCAGGGCGATCGAGAACACGAGGGCGGAGGGGATGAACCGCTCCACCACGTTGTTGATGGGGCGCATGGCCCGGGACAGGGGCGTCCCCTCCTTGCGAGGACGGGTCTCGGTGCTACCGGGCGCGCTGGACATGGTGCGGTCTCCTCATCTGCCGCCGTATCCCGGCGGCGGGCAGGTGGGGCGTGCAGGGGATCCTGCAGCCTCGAGCGTGACGCCTCTCACGGTATGGAGGGACCATGCCCCGGTCAATCCACCCCTTCCCGGTCACCCAGGATCGCCCGCCCATGCGCCCTTCCGTCCCCCGGCGTCGCCCGTCAGGATTCAGGCATGGAGACGTTCACCGCCCTCGAGGACGAGATCGTGGTCCACCTGCCCACCGGGCGGGTCTGGGAGCTGCTCACGGACTGGGCGGCCGCGCCCGTCTGGCTGCCCGGAGTGGACGAGATGCACGTCAACGGGCCGGTGGGCCCGGGCCAGGAGCTCACCTATGTGGCCGGCGGGCACGAACGCCAGTACACCCTGTCCACGTTCGACCCGGGCCACGGCCTGACCATGGTCAACGGCACGGACGACTCGGACCTGCGCGTGGAGTACGGCTACCTGTTGCTCCCGGACGGTGACTGGACCCGGGTGCAGCTGCGGGTGGCCGTTCGCTCCGTCCAGGACCTGCACGACGAGGCCGAGGACCTGGCCACCGCGCTCGCCGACGCCGAGGCCACCCAGCTGGAGGAGTTCCGCGCCTACGCGGAGAAGGCCCCCTAGTCCGGCGGCGGTCCCACGGCGTCGTGCGGCGTGACGGTGCGTGGCCGTCGTCGGGAGGGCCCCGGCGACGGCTGGTAAACTCCCGATGTAAGGCCCTCAGGTGATGTACCACACGGTCGAGTCCCGGGATGACCCCGTCGGACCGCTCGCCGGGGGCGTTTTCCATGTCGAGGGCCGGGCGGGAACATCCCTCCGGCCTGCTCAGGAGAGATGCACTCATGCCAGCAATCGCGATCGTCGGCGCCCAGTGGGGCGACGAAGGCAAGGGCAAGGCCACCGATCTGCTCGGCGGCCGGGTCGACTACGTGGTCAAGCCCAACGGCGGCAACAACGCCGGGCACACCGTGGTCGTGGGCGGCGAGAAGTTCGAGCTGAAGCTGCTGCCGGCCGGCATCCTGTCCCCGAACGCCGTGCCCGTGATCGGCAACGGCGTGGTGGTGAACCTCGAGGCACTGTTCGAGGAGATCGACGGCCTCGAGTCCCGCGGCCAGCGCTGTGACCACCTGCGCATCTCCGCCAATGCCCACCTGGTGGCCCCGTACCACCAGACCATGGACAAGGTGACCGAGCGCTTCCTCGGCAAGCGCGCCATCGGCACCACCGGCCGCGGCATCGGCCCCACCTACATGGACAAGGTCGGGCGCCTGGGCATCCGCGTCCAGGACGTGTTCGACGAGTCGATCCTGCGGCAGAAGATCGAGGGCGCCCTGCGGCAGAAGAACGAGCTGCTGGTCAAGCTCTACAACCGCCGGGCCATCACGGTGGACGAGATCGCCGAGTACTTCCTGTCCTTCGCCGAGCGGCTGCGCCCGATGGTCGTGGACTCGACGATCCTGCTCAACGACGCCCTGGACGAGGGCAAGGTCGTGCTCATGGAGGGCGGCCAGGCCACCTACCTGGACGTGGACCACGGCACCTACCCGTTCGTCACCAGCTCCAACCCGACGGCGGGCGGGGCCTCCGTGGGCGCCGGCATCGGCCCGACCCGCTTCACCCGCACCATCGGGATCGTCAAGGCCTACACCACCCGCGTGGGCTCCGGCCCCTTCCCCACCGAGCTGTTCGACGAGGACGGCATGGGCACCCGGTTGCGCACCGTGGGCGGCGAGTTCGGCGTGAACACCGGCCGGCCCCGCCGCACCGGGTGGTACGACGCCGTCATGGCCCGCCACGCCACCCGCATCAACGGCTTCACCGACTACTTCGTGACGAAGCTGGACGTGCTCACCGGCATCGAGCGAATCCCGGTGTGCGTGGCCTATGAGGTGGACGGGGTGCGGCACGACGACATGCCGATGACCCAGACCGAGTTCCACCACGCCCAGCCGGTCTACGAGTACTTCGACGGCTGGACCGAGGACATCTCCGGCGCCCGCACGATGGACGACCTGCCGGCCAACGCACGTGACTACGTCCTGGCCCTGGAGAAGATGTCCGGCACCCGGATCTCCGCGATCGGCGTGGGCCCCGGCCGCGACCAGGTGGTCCAGGTCCGCGACCTCATCGAGGACTGACCCCCGGGGTCAGCCCCGCCCCGGGTCCGCAGACTGCCGCCCGGTGTCCTGCCAGAAGGCATGCACCCGGGCGTTCCAGGCCTCCGGGACCTCCTGGAACGGCTGGTGCGCCTCGCCGTCCATCACCTCGAACAGGGCGCCGGGGATCTCCGCGGCGACCGCCCGGCCCAGGTCCGGGCGGGTCAGCGCGTCCGCACCCCCGGCCAGCACGAGCGTCGGGACGGAGATCCCGCCCAGCCGGCCCCGCGCGTCATGGGCGAGGCAGGCGTCGGCGAACGCGCGGAAGTCCTCGGTGCCCTGTGGGTAGGGGAACACCATGACCTCGTCGATGAAGCGGGCCACCGTCCCGTCGTTGTGGGCCCTGGGGGTGTACACCCAGGTGAAGAAGCCCTCCAGGAACTCCCGCGGACCCGGAGCTAGCTCGGCCTGCCAGTGAAGGGCCCGGAACTGGGTCCGCATGTACTCGTCGGCGGCGGCGAAGGTGCTCTGCAGCACCAGGCTGCGCACCCGGTGGGGGTGCCGCAGTGCCAGTTCCTGGGCGATGAGGCTCCCGCCGGAGAACCCGGCCACGTGGGCCGAGTCGATGTCCAGTGAATCCAGCACCGCGGCCGCATCGTCGGCGATCGCCGCGAGGGTCAGTTCTCCGGGCGGCCTCGCCGTCCGCCCGGCACCGCGGTTGTCGAACGCGGTGATCCGGTAGCGGTCCGCCAGCCCGTCCAGCTGGAACTGCCACGACTCCACCGTGTCCCCGAGCCCGCCGATCAGCAGCACGTCGGGCCCGTCACCGACCTGCTCGGTCCAGACCCGCACATCGCGCGCCTGCACATGCCGTCCCATGACGACCTCCCGGGTCCGTGGCTTCGCCGTCACGTCCGTAAGGTACTCGCCACGGGGAGGGAAGGCACGGATTCCGGTGCGGGCGCGCTCAGCATCTCCGCGACGAAGCCGTCCGGGCGGACGAGCACGGCGGTCCCGTCGGGCAGCCCCTGCTCCGGTGCCGCCCGGAACGCGTACACCGGCAGCTCCGGCGCCTCCGGTTCCCCGGCACCCCGCTCCGGGTCCGCGCGGGAGGGCCGTCCTCCCGACGTCGGCCGGGCCACGCCGGCGGCCTTGTCCCGGTGCCGTTCGGCCAGCTCGCGGGCGCCCCGCACGGCGGCCGGTCCGTAGGCGTGCACCTGCCACACCGGGTGGTTGAGGGCCTCGTGGTTGTCCCCGCGCCCGTCGCCGCCGGGCACCGGACCGGCGTGGCCGGCGTCGGGCACCCAGGGCAGGCGACGGCCCAGCACCCGCCCACGTCGCTGGCCCGGAGCGGGCCTGCCACCCGGCCCCATCCAGTAATGGATCCTGACCTGGGAGAGGTAGCCGAAGAACCGGCCGCCCGCCGGTGACCGGGGTATCAGCCGGAGCACCACGGGCAGCACCACCGGGACCACCACCGAGCGAACGATCCTGGCCACCGGACTCAGGGAGGTCACCGCCGCGAACACGCGGTCGGTGGTGCGAGTCAGGGTCAGCGCCACGGGCCGGCGCTCGGTCTCGTAGCGGTCCAGTGCCGCCTCGTCCGCACGGCCGGCGATGACGTCGGCGAGCAGGCACACCAGGTTCTGTGCGTCCTGCAGGCCGGTGTTCATCCCCTGGGCCCCCACGGGGGAGTGGATGTGGGCGGCGTCACCGGCTAGGAACACGGCGCCGGTGCGGAAGGCGGCCGCCACCCGGTGGTGCACCCGGTAGCGGCTGGCCCACGCGGTGTCCGCGTCGGGGATGCCGAACGTGCCGGACAGGATGGGCCGAGCCCGGGCCTCGATCGCGCGCGGGCCGGCGTCGGGCGCCTCCGAGCCGGCCCCGGGCGCGCGCAGGATGCCCAGGAGCCGGGCCCGGCGCCGGCCCTGCTCGTCCCGGCCCATCGGGAAGCAGAGCGCGAAGTGCTCCGCCGAGAAGTGGACCTCGATGCCGTCACCGGTCCCGTGCACGCCGAGCGCGTCCAGCACGTAGAACTCGAACGGGCTGGTGGTCCCCTCGAAGTCCGTCCCCAGCGCGTGCCGGACGGGGGAGGAGGCGCCGTCGGCGGCGATGACGTACCGGGCACGGACCCTCACCGGACCGGCGGAGGACTCGAGATCGACCACGGCCCGGCCCTCCGGCGTCGTCTCCAGGGACCGGAAGGAGTACCCCCAGGCGACCGGTCGCCCCAGAGTGGCCAGGTGCTCGGCGAGGATCCGTTCGTTCGCGCTCTGCTCCAGGATGTGCAGTCCCGGGAACGGCGTGATCCGGTGGCCCACCTGGTCCAAGTGCACGGTGCCGAGCAGCCTGCGGCCGATGCCGGGACTGATGTCACGGGCCGGGACGGCCGCCCGCTCCACGGCATCCGCCAGCCCGAGTTGCCGATACACCTCCAACGAGCGGGACTGCAGGCCCAGGGCGCGGGACTCGCGGGTCGGCCCGGCCTTGGCGTCCACGACGACGGCCCGCAGCCCGAGCCGGGCACACCAGGCCCCTGCCATCAGCCCGGTGGGTCCGGCGCCCACGACGAGCACGTCCGTGGCCACGGCGCGTGGAGGCGGGGAGGAGCGCGGGGAGGACGCGAGGGGATCCGGGGTGCCGGCAGCAGGCATGACCTCAGGGTAGGGCGGGGCCCGTCGCCGTTCCATGGGCGGGGGGCGCTTGCCCCGCAGGGTGCTCCTCCGTCCCCGGCGAGACCCGCTACGGGCCCGGACCTTCCGCGCCGGCCCGTGCACTGGCACGATGGCCGCATGCATCGTCGCGTCGAGGTCCACGGGGCCGTCTCACCGGAGGTGGCATGGACGCGGTACGAGCGGTTCGACGCCTGGCCGGGGTGGGCGCCGCACATCCGCCGGGTCGAGGCCGACGGCGAGGTGATCCACCCCGGGGCCCGGGGGACCGTCCACGGGCCCGCGGGCCTCAGGGTGCCGTTCCGGATCGATTCCGTCGACCCGGCGCGGTGCACCTGGTCCTGGACCGTGTGGGTGCCCGGCAGCCGGCTCATCCTGTTCCACGACCTGGCGGCCGAGGGCACCGGCACCCGGGCCGGCGTCGACCTGGACGGGCCCGCCGTGCTGGTGGCGCCCTACGCGCCGTTCACGCGATGGCCCCTGCGCCGGCTGGTCCGGCCGGCCGGGGACTAGGGTGGGAGGACACTGCCGGAGAAGTCGAGGAGCACGGGCCCATGAGGATCAGCGTCGGACAATTCCGCCCCACCGGAGTGGCCGCAGAGAACGTCGCCACCATGGAACGGCTGGCGCGCCAGGCCCGGGACGACGGGGCCGGGCTCATCCTGTTCCCCGAGGAGTCCATGTTCACGGTCCGGCACGTGGCCGGCTCGTTCGCCGAGTCCGTCGACGCCGGCTGGTCCAGCTTCGTGCGCGACCTCACCCGGATCGCCGCGGACCTGCAGATCGCCATCGTCGCCGGCGGGTACGAGCCCTCGGGCACCGACCGGCCGTTCAACACGCTCGTCGCGGTGGACGCCACCGGCAGGATCATGGACAAGTACCGCAAGATGCACCTCTACGACGCCTTCAAGTACAAGGAGTCCGACCGGATCACCCCGGGCGTGCGGGACCTGTCCATCGTGGAGATCGGCGGGCTGCGTTTCGGCATGATGACCTGTTACGACCTGCGCTTCCCCGAGGTGGCCCGGGCCCTGGCCGTGGGCGGGGCCGACGTGCTGCTGGTGCCGGCCGCCTGGTTCGCGGGCGACCACAAGGTCGATCACTGGCAGACCCTGCTCAAGGCCCGCGCGGTGGAGAACACCGTCTGGGTGGTGGCCGCCGACACCCGCAGTGACACCACCATCGGGCACTCGACGATCGTGGACCCGCTGGCCATCCCCGTGGCGTCCCTCACCGAGGAGGGCGAGGCGATCGCCACCGCCGACGTCACCCGGGAGCGCATCGACGAGGTCCGGTCCTTCCTGCCCGTGCTGGCCAACCGCCGGACCGACATCCTCGGCTGACGGGACCGCTCCCAGCAACCTCCCAGCTGGTATCCGGTCCATTCTCACGTCTGCTTCCTAGGCTGGAGCCACCTCATCAAGGTGCGAGTGATGACAGAGGGCCCCGGGCCCGGCATGATTGCGTTCCCCTCACGCAGCCGGACTACCCGGGGCCCTGCCATGTCCTGAGGCGCAGGGCAGTCCTCAGCCGCTGCCCTCCTGCCAGGACTGCCAGCGATCTCACAGTCTCCACCCGGTTTCCCCACAAGTACGGCCCCTACGCTGAAGGAGCCTCATCAAGGTGCGAGTGATGAAGGTGCGAGTGATGACAGGGGCCCCGGGCCCGGCGTATGCGATTCCCCTCCGCAGCCGGATACCCGGGGCCCTGCTCGTGCCCCCGGTCGGAGCGGAGCCCCGGTCCGACCTCCTTGGCGCATCGGTCCCATAGAGGCAATACTCGGGGACTACCGTCCAGCCGACGACCATCAGGAGGACACCATGGCATTGAAGAACCTGTTCAACCGGGCCCGCAACTACGCCAACAGCCCGGAGGGGCGGCGGCTCATCGGCCAGGGCACGGACGCCCTGCGCCAGTACGGCACGAAGAACCGGGGTGCCCAGGGCGGACGCCGTCGGTCGGGATCGAGCGGGCTCATCGGCATGGCCCAGCGCTTCCTCGGCCGCGGCGGCCCCTCGGGCACGACCCGCCGGCCCTGACCCCGCCGCATCCCGCGCCCCCGGCACGCGTTCGCGTCTGCTGCCGGGGGCACGGGCTCATGCCGGGTGGAGCAGGTCCTGTTCCTCCACGGCATCCCGGGACAGGGTCCGGTAGCCCTGCTCCTCGAACAGCACGGTGAGGCGGTCCTCGTCCACGCTCATCACGATCCCCGGTCCCCACTCCCGGTGGGTCACCGCGCTCTGCAGGGGGAACCGGTCGTCGTCGTGCGTCAGGTCCACGGCGGTGCCGTCATCGCAGTTGTCGCAGTTGCCGCAGGGGTCCGCGAGTTCCTCGCCGAAGTATCCCAGTAGGTACTGGCGGCGGCACCCGTCCGTCTCGGCGTACCCGCGCATCATCTCGATGCGTGAGCGGTCAATCCGCTCCAGCCGCTCGGCCGTCTCCTCGGCCAGCCGTGCAGCCGTCTTCGGACCCACCCTGTCCATCAGCAGCAGTCCCTCCCGGGTGGAGGCCACGGCGCCGGCGGCCTGCAGCAGGTTGACCGTGCCGGTGACACGCCGGGCGCTCACCTCCACGGCCTCCTTCAGGTGGGTCAGCCGCACCGGGCCGTCCGCTCGCTGCAGTTCCCTGACGACGGCGCTCACCACCTCCTGGTCCGCCTGCTGGGAGCTGAAGAAGCTGCGCAGGCCGAGATCCTCGCTGCGGTAGTGCAACACCACCCGGGCGTCCTCGCCGTCGCGTCCGGCGCGGCCGGCCTCCTGGTAGTAGGTGTCCAGGGAGTCGGTGATGTCGGCGTGCACCACGAACCGCACGTCCGCCTTGTCGATCCCCATGCCGAATGCGCTGGTCGCCACCACCACGTCCAGTCCGCCGTCCAGGAACAGCTCCAGGGTCTCATCCCGCAGCGCGGTCTTCTGGCCGGCGTGATAGGCCCGGGCCGTCAGGCCACGCTCGGCGAGGCGTTCGGCGTAGTCCTCGGCCGCGCGACGCGTGGCCGTGTAGAGCAGTCCCGGGCGCGGCAGGCCGGCCACCTGCTCCAGGACGGCCTCGTGCTTGTGGTGGTCCTCGTGGTGCCGGTGCACGGCCAGGTGCAGGTTGGGCCGGTCGAAGCCCAGAGCGATGACGAACGGATCGGACAGGACCAGCCCCTCCACGATCTCCTCCCGTACCGGGGTCGAGGCGGTTGCGGTGAGCGCGATGATGACCGGTGAGCCCATCCGGTCCCGGGAGGCGCCGAGGCGCAGGTAGTCCGGCCGGAAGTCATGGCCCCAGGAGGAGACGCAGTGCGCCTCGTCCACCACGAGGAAAGCCGGACGGAGGGACCGCAACCGCTCCAGGACTGCGTCCTTGGCCAGCTGTTCGGGCGTCAGGAACACGAACTTCGCCGCCCCGTCCTCCAGGGCCTGCCAGGCACCCTCCTGCTCGCGGGCGGGGACGGAGGAGTTGATGGCCACCGCGTGCGTCGGGGCGCTCTCGGCCAGCTCGTTGAGGCCGTCGCGCTGGTCCGCCTGCAGGGCGATCAGCGGGGAGACGACCACGCAGGGCCCGTCCGCCATCAGCGCGGCCAACTGGTAGACGGCCGACTTCCCGTAACCGGTCGGCATCACGGCGAGCACGTCCCGGCCGGACACCGCGGCCTCCACCGCCTCGGCCTGGCTGGGGCGCAATTCCTCCCAGCCGAAGACCTCGTGGGCGAGCCGGTGGACGTCCGTCGGAGTCGTCGTCATCCCCTCACTCTAGGAGACCGGCCGGTGGGAAGGCCCCCGTGTCTGGCAGCCGCAGTCATGGCGCTGGAACCCGGTGAACGCGGGCCGTTCGGGTGAGGGGCCTTTCAGCCTGGGCTGGAAGCGCTGGGCACCCGTGTAGACAGCGGCCTTCGCCGCGCACCTGGGCACCTGGGCGCCGATCCTCTGGGAGAACAAGGGCCGCTACGTGACCCAGCAGGGTGCTCAGGGCGCCACCGAACCCTCGCTCACCGCCTCCCCGGAGCTGCAGGAGGCCCAGGAGCAGCTTCGGCTGCTGCAGTGGACCATCCCCGCCTTCGCCGGGGCCGTGATCGTGCTGGGCGCCCAGCACGGCGAACTGCAGAGGGCGCGAAACCTCCGGCCCAAGCGACTGGACAACGTCAAGGCCGTGGCCCGTCTCGTCCCGATGAGGGGGCCCGCCGGAGTGGTCAAGTCGCTGCTGACCTTCTGACCGGGCCCATGAGGGGCCCATCGGCGGCGGCCGCCCCGAGACGGGGCGCGGCCGCCGCCGGCGGGATCAGCGGTCCAGTTCCTGGCGCCGGGAGGAGATCACGCCGGTGTTGAAGCCGGCGAGGTTCAGGCCGCCGTGGAAGCGGGCGTGCTCGATCTTCACGCAGCGGTCCATCACGATGTCCATCCCGTGGGACTCCGCCAGGTGGGCGGCCTCCTCGTTCCAGATGCCCAGCTGCAGCCAGACGGCCTTCGCACCGGCCTCGCGGGACTCCTCCACGATGCCCGGGGTGTCCTCGGACTTGCGGAAGACCTCCACGAGGTCCGGGACCTCCGGCAGGTCCTTCAGCGAGGCGTACACCGGGTGGCCGAGGATCTGCTTGCCCTGCTCGGCCAGGATCGGATTGACGAAGTAGACCCGGAAGGTGGTCGAGGACAGCAGGTAGGTCGCCACGAAGTACGACGCGCGGGCGGGCTTGTCCGAGGCGCCGACGATGGCGATCGACTCGGTCTGGCGCAGCAGCGCCAGGCGCTCCGGCGCGGACGGTCCGGTCCAGGTGCGGTCGGGCAGAACGGTGCTCACTTGGCGGCCTCCTTCAGGGCGGCGTTCACGGCGGCCTCCAGGGCCTGGTCCAGGTCCCAGAGGATGTCCTCGACGTCCTCGATGCCCACCGAGATGCGGATCAGGTCCTCCGGGATGCCGCCGGCCACGAGCTGCTCGGCGGTCA
Source organism: uncultured Citricoccus sp. (assembly GCF_937871995.1). Taxonomy (NCBI): domain Bacteria; kingdom Bacillati; phylum Actinomycetota; class Actinomycetes; order Micrococcales; family Micrococcaceae; genus Citricoccus; species uncultured Citricoccus sp. The sequence goes on from NZ_CALMQR010000016.1 coordinate 38,209, forward strand.
GCTGCTGGTGCGTGGTGGAGGCCGGGTGCAGCACGAGGGTCTTGGCGTCGCCGATGTTGGCCAGGTGGCTGGCCAGCTGCAGGTTCGAGATGAACTCGGCCCCGGCGTCGCGCCCGCCCTTCACGCCGAAGCTGAACACGGAGCCCACGCCCAGCGGCAGCAGCTCCCTGCCCCGCTCGTAGTGGGGGTGGGACGGCAGGCCCGCGTAGTTGACCCAGCTGACCCGATCGTCGGCCTCGAGCCACTCGGCCACCCGCTGGGCGTTGGCCAGGTGGGCGTCCATGCGCTGTGCCAGGGTCTCGATGCCGATCATCAGCTGCTGGGCCGAGGCCGGCGCGAGGGCAGGGCCGAAGTCACGCAGCTGCTCCGAGCGCAGCTTGGTCAGGAAGCCGTACTCGCCGAAGTTGCCCCACCAGGAGACGTCCCCGTAGGAGGGGACCGGCTCGGTCATGGACGGGAACCTGCCGTTGTCCCACGGGAAGAGCCCGGACTCGACGACGACGCCGCCCAGGGTGGTGCCGTGCCCGCCGAGGAACTTGGTGGCCGAGTGGATGATGATGTCCGCCCCGTGCTCGAACGGGCGGATCAGGTACGGCGGGGTCAGCGTGGAGTCCACCACGAGCGGGACGCCGGCGGCGTGGGCCACCCTGGCCAGGCCGGGCAGGTCCACGATGTCCCCGGAGGGGTTGGCCACGACCTCGGTGTAGACGGCCTTGGTGTTCGGCTGGATGGCCGCGGCGAAGTCCTCGGCCTCCATCGAGTTCACGAACGTGGTCTCGATCCCGAACCGGCGCAGCGAGACGTCGAGCTGGGTGATGGTGCCGCCGTAGAGCTTGGAGGAGGCCACGATGTGGTCCCCCGCCTGACAGAGGGCAGCGAAGGTGACGAACTCCGCGGCCATGCCGGACGCCGTCGCGACCGCCCCGATGCCGCCCTCCAGCGAGGCCATCCGCTCCTCGAACGCGGCGACCGTGGGGTTGCCGATCCGGGAGTAGATATTGCCGTACTTCTGCAGCGCGAACAGGTTCGCGGCGTCCTGGGCGGACTCGAAGACGTAGGAAGTGGTCTGGTGGATCGGCACGGCGCGGGATCCGTGCACGGCGTCGGGGACGGCGCCGGCGTGCAGGGCGCGGGTACGGAAGCCGAACTGGTGTTCTGCCACGGGGGTCCTTCCAGCAAGGGGGTGGGGGCCGGTCGGCCGCGCGGTGCTGACCGCGTCCCGGTCCCGTTTCGTCCCATTGTTCCCGACGCCGGCCCGATCCGGGCAACTGGAGGACGAAAGATGACCCGGCAGCGTCAGGCGCGCATCACGGCGTCTCGAGGATCAGGAGCGTCCCCTCGTGCGCCGGAAGGGTGATCTCGAGGCCCTGTTCCCCGCCGACGGTCCCGCAGACCTCCTCGGTGAAGGCATCGACCACCACGCTGTCCTGGGCGAGGTGATCCGACCGGACCGCGGCCGTGACGGTGTCCGTGGAGAAATTCAGCACGGTGACCGCCAACTGCCCGGTCGCGGTGCGCTGCACCAGGGCCAGCAGTGCGGGGTGGGACGCGGTCGCGACGTCGAGGAGCTCCCCGGCCGCGATGCCGTGTTCCTTCCGGACCTCGAGGACGCGCGCGAGCCGGCGGGCAAAGGAGTCCTCGTCGGCCAGCTGGTCCGGGATCGGCGCGTACAGGCTCCGGGCACGGGGGAGGCCGGACCCGGAGGACCGGGATTCGGGGGCCATGCCCATGAGGTTGTGCGCACCGCGGTTGATCCACCGGGTGTCTCCCTGGGCGATCAGCTCGGCGACCTGTTCCCGGGGCAGCGGGAGCACGCCCCGCAGGTCCCACCCGGACAGGGCGAAGACCCCGGGCTGCAGGGAGTTGTACATCGCCAGCAACAGGTGTCCTCGGCGGACCTGCTCGAGTTGGTCGTCGCTGATCTGGTCCAGGTCGGTGATCCCCAGGGCCGCGGTGACCACGCTGGCCGTGGTGCACGCGATCCCGTTGGTCGTGAAGGTCAGGTTGTAGGGAGCCGCCGGCCCGGTGATCCGCTCGCGCAGGGTCGACTGGATGTGCTCCGCGAGCTCCCCGCCGGTGAGGGTCCGCCCGCCGAGCTCGAACTCCCGGTCCCGGTGCCGCACGGCGAAGTGGATGAGCTCGTAGGTGAGCTCGTCGTGGTTCTGCAGGGCGTGAACCAGGCTGGCGGCGTCGACGCCGATGGCCAGGGCCTCGCGCAGGGTCAGCCTCAGGAACTCCGTGTCCTGCGTGACGAGGGCATGGTGGTAGGCCGGCCGCGTGACGAAGTCGTAGGACAGGTCCGGGCCGGTCATGGACGTCGTCTTGATGTCGTCGATGGACAGGTTCAACTCCTGGAAGGTGAAGCCGCCGACCTTGCGCACCATGGACCCCAGGAGCTGGTTCGCCGCCTCGGACAGGGGATGGCCCTCGGACCAGCCGGCCCCCTGGTCCGCCCCCTTCTCCACGCCCAGGAAACCGTTGGCGTCCAGGCGCAGCGCACCGGCGCCCAGGTCCAGCAGGGAGTGCAGCGCGTCACCCATCACCATGCGCATGCCCGAGAACGTCGGGTCGAGCCAGTTCAGGGACGGCTGCCCGTCCTTGAAGTAGTGCAGGTAGACCCAGCGGTGCAGTGTGCCCTCGGTGTCCAGCACGGGCCGGGTCGCACTCCAGTTGGTCTCCTTGACCCCGGGCTCGTAGAAGATCACCCGCTGCAGCTCCCCGATGATGTACCCCGCGTCCTGCAGGGCGCGCTCGGACTCCCGGTCGAGATTGGCCGAGTCCTTCCCGGCGGGGACCTCGGGCAGCAGGTGCCAGTCCGACTCCGGGATGTCGATCATGTGGAACAGGCCGGGATAGTCCCGGTAGTTCATCTCGGCCAGCCGGAAATCCGCGCCCTTGCCGGTGTGACCGGGCACGATGTCATCGATGACCGTCCCGCCACGGTCCCTGGCCACGGCGCACATCGCGCGGAACTCGTCCTCGGTGCCGAACAGGGGATCGATGGCCATGCTGATGCGGTCGAAATGGCCGTCCACGCTGGGGGTGTAATTCCATCCGTCCAGCCCCCCGGCCCGTTTCAGGGGACCGGTGTGGATCGCGGTGATGCCGATCTGCGCGAAGGCGTCCCACAGGGCGGGCTTGCCCAGGGCGCCCAGGAAGGACTGCCCGGGTTCCGTGATGACGGCCAGCGGATACGAGGTCACCCACACGCTGGCGGCCTCCACGGCGCGCCGCGGATCGGGGCGGGCGTAGGCGTGCTGCCACATGCTGGCCTGGCCGGACAGCTGGCGGCCCAGCGTCTTGGCGTCCCCCAGCATGGACTGCCCGCGCAGCCACTGGACGTAGGCCGGGTTCGTCCCCACCGGTTCGAAGGGAGGCTTGGCCGCCCCGAACTGCTGGTTGCGGCGCGCCCTCGGACGGGCGGCACGGGGCCGGGCCGGGTAGAAGACCTCGTCATAGTTGACGTCCGCGGGGGTGTCCACGTCGGCGGTGGGCACGGGGATGTCCGCGGGGACGCCCCCGTCACCCTGGGAATCGGTCTCGGGAGTGGGCACCCGGTCTCCTTCCATGTCACGAGGGTCACGTGACCACGCCCTGCAGTGTTGCGCGCAGTCAGGACTCATCCTTGCAGTGCTGAGCGCCGTCTGCCACCGGACGTCCGTGCGGCCGGCGCTAACCTTGCCCCATGTCCTCCGCCCCGGTCCGCCTCCTGCTCCTGGCAGACACCCACGTCCCGAACCGGGCACGCGCCCTGCCGGCCCAGGTGTGGCGGGCAGTCGACGAGGCGGACGTCGTCTTCCACGCGGGGGACTGGCAGGTCCCGGAACTCCTGGATGAACTGGAGTCCCGGGCCCGCCGCCTGGTGGGCGTGTGGGGCAACAACGACGGCGCCGAGTTACGCCGGCGCCTGCCTGAGGTGGCGCGCGTGGAGATCGGCGGGGTCGGGTTCGCGATGACCCACGAGACGGGCGCGGCGCGCGGCCGGGAACGCCGGATGGCGCAGGTGTTCCCCGAAGTGGACGTCCTCGTCTTCGGGCACAGTCACATCCCGTGGGACACCGTGGCGGGGGAGGACACCGCGAACCCCGGACTGAGACTGCTCAACCCGGGCTCGCCCACGGACCGGCGGCGCCAGCCCGAGTGCACGATGATGACGGCGGTCGTCCAGGACGGCCAGCTGACCCAGGTCCACGTGCGCCCGGTGGACCGCACCCCCTGACCGCAGCTGTCCAGGGCCTCAGGTGCCGCAGAAGGTGCGGTACCGTCCGAAGTCCTCGGGCGGGCCCTCGGCGTAGCGTTCCAGCCCGGGCCGCTCCTCGAACGGCTGGGTCACCGCCTCCAGCAGCTTTTCCAGGGGCCCGACGTCGTCCGCCTGCGCGGCGGCGAGCGCCTCCTCCACGAGGTGGTTGCGCGGGATATAGAGGGGGTTGGCGCGGTCCATCAACTCCGGGTCGGGGCTCAGGGCCCCCCAGCGCTCCAGCCAGTCGTCGAGGGCCGGCCGGTCGGTGAACACCGCCTGGACCGGCCCGGTGTCCCCGCGGGCGGCCTGGCCCAATCGGCGGAAGAACCCGGTGAAGTCGATGTGGTCCTGCTGCAGCAGGGCGAGCAGTTCGTCGGCCAGCGGTCCCGCCGTCTCCTGCGCGATGTCCGTGGACAACCCGAGCTTGCGGCGGACTCCGACCGCGAAGGCGTCGCTGAACTGGCGGGTGAAGTCCTGCAGCGCATCCGTGACGAGCTCGACCGCCACGTTCGGGTCCTCGTGGAGTTCCGGCAGCAGGGCCTCGGCGAAACGGGCCAGGTTCCACTGGGCGATCGCGGGTTGGTTCCCGTAGGCGTAGCGTCCGGCCGTGTCGATCGAGCTGTAGACGGCGGCGCGGTCGAAGGCGTCCATGAAGGCGCACGGCCCGTAGTCGATGGTCTCGCCCGAGATGGTCATGTTGTCCGTGTTCATCACCCCGTGGACGAAGCCCACCAGCAGCCACTGTGCCACGAGCGAGGCCTGGGCCGAGACCACCTCGCGGAACAGGGCCAGGGGTGGGTTGTCCGCGTCCGCGGCCTGCGGGTGGTGCCGGGCGATCGCGTGCTCGGCCAGGCGGCGCAGCACGGTGGGGTCCTCGAGGCTGCGGGCGTACTGGAAGCTGCCCACCCGCAGGTGGCTGGCCGCCACCCGGGCGAGCAGCGCCCCCGGCAAGGGTCCGTCCTCGCGCAGCACGCTCCGCCCGGTGCCGACCACCGCCAGGGAGCGGGTGCTCGGGATGCCCAGGGCGTGCATCGCCTCGCTGACGACGTACTCGCGCAGCATGGGCCCGACGGCGGCCCGGCCGTCCCCGCCGCGGGCGAAGGGCGTGGGCCCGGACCCCTTGAGGTGCAGGTCCCGCAGCTGACCGTGATCGCCGTTCCCGGCGCCCAGTTCACCGAGCAGCAGGGCGCGCCCGTCTCCGAGGCGCGGGACGTACACCCCGAACTGGTGCCCGGCGTAGGCCTGGGCGACGGGGGTGCCGAGCGCGACGGGGGAGGTGCCCTCCGCACCCGCGGCAGCGCCGGCGTCGGGACCCACGCCGGTGCCGGTGAGGAACCGCAGCCCCTCGGGGGTGCGCAGCCACTCGGCGTCCAGGCCGAGCCCGGCTGCCAGCGGCTCGTTGAGCACCAGCAATTGCGGCGCCGGGGTGTCCTCGGCGCGCCACGGGATGGCCAGCTCCGGCAGGTCGGTGGCGAATCGAGCCTGCAGGGCGAGGGCGGGGGTGGTGTGGCTCATGCGTCCAGCGTAGTCACGGGCCGGACCCGGGAGTGAGGTGCCGCCGGTCCGGCCTCGTCCGCCGCCGGCCGGGTCCGTAGGCTACGGGCACCGGCCCTCACGGAGAGGAGAGTGCGATGGCACGTCCGCCAGCCGCCGCAGACCGCACCGGGGAGCTCACGACGTCCCGGCTGGCCCGCGCCCAGGGCCTGTACGTGCTGGTGACCGGGGCCTGGCCGCTGGTGCACTACCGCAGTTTCGAACGCGTGACCGGACCCAAGGCCGACCGCTGGCTGGTGCAGACCGTGGCCGGCCTGGCCGTGACGATCGGCTGGTCCATGCTCCGGTCCGGCTCCGCCCCGGAGGCACACCCGACGGCGGCCCGGCTCGGTGTGGGCTCCGCGCTCACCTTCGGGGCCATCGACGCGGTCTACGGCACGAGCGGCCGGATCCGGCGGATCTACCTGGCGGACGCCGCCGTGGAGGCCGGTTGGCTGGCCGCCTGGCGGTCAGCGGGGCGGGTCAGGAAGGACCGTGACGCCGGGCCTCGACCACGGCGGGCTGGATTCCCCGCTCCCAGGGCCGGCCGTGCCCGGGCAGGACGAGCGTAGCCCCGGTGGCCAGGAGGGCGTCCAGCGAGCGCAGGGCCTGGGCGCTGTCCGCGGTGGCCGCGCCCGCCACGATCCGCGGCCCGGTCTCACCGGTGTAGGGATCCAGGGTCACGAGGGCGTCCCCGGTCAACAGGGCATCGCGGTCGGGCAGGTGCAGCGCGCAGTGCCCGTGGGTGTGGCCCGGGCTGGCGACGACGCGCGGCCGTCCGGGCACCGGCAGGGTGTCCCCGTCCTCGATGTGGTCCGTGACCCGGGTGCCCCTCACGGCCAGTGCGCCGCCGGCCAGCATGGCCGAGAGGATCGGCACGGCGCGGGGGTGCTTCAGCGGATAGGCGGCGCGGGGGTTCTCGTGGGCGTACCGGTAGGGGTGCGCGGCCAGGGTGCGCTCGGCGCGGTGCGCGTACACCGGCACTCCCAGGCGGTGCACGAGGCGCCGGGCGACGCCCACGTGGTCGAAGTGCGCATGCGTGAGCACGAGGGCCTTCACGTCCTCGGGCCGGCGGCCGATCGTGCGGATCGAGCGGCCGAGCTCGGTCCAGACGCCGGGCAGTCCGGCGTCGACCAGCGTGACGCCGTCGTCGTCCTCGACCAGGTAGCAGTTGACGTGCGCGTGGTCGATCAGGTGTATGCCGGGGGCGATGTCCTGGGTGAGCATGGGTCCTCCCGGGTCGTCCAAGGGTGTCCGTTCTCCACCGTAGGGGGAGGAAGGGCGCGGAGGGAGGGGCTGCCCCGAGGCGCCGGGCACGAGCAGGGCCCCGGGTAGTCCGGCTGCGTGAGGGGAACGCATTCTGCCGGGCCCGGGGCCCTCTGTCGTCACTCGCACCTTGATGAGGTGCTTCCCACCGTAGGCAACGGTCGTGGGGACCGGCCGGGTGCCGGCTGGGTATCGCCTGACAATCGGTGCCACCCACCCGGCGGCCGGCTACCCCGGCTCAGTCAGCGGCCGGCTACCCCGGCTCAGTCGGCGAACCGGCCCGTGGTGGGGAAGCGGTGCCAGGCCCGGTGGGCCGGCATCAGCGCGAGCAGCTCCTGGACGGCCGCGGCGCCACCCTTGGCGGTCACCACACCCGCGGTGTCCTGCATCGCCGTGGCACGCAGCACCTCCTGGCCCGTGCCGAAGGCGGCGATCGCCTTGGCATGGCGCCACGCCTCGCCGAGCAGCTTGGCCACCCGCGGGTCCACGCCCTCCGGCCCGGGAGCGGCGGCCTTGGCGTCCAGGCCGTGCGCCGCGTCCGGGGCGGGCGGCGTGGCCGAGGCGAGCAGGACGGCGTCGAACTCCACGGACGCCGCCGTCAGGTAGGTGCGCTGCGCGACCACGTCCTTGCCCAGCAGCCGGGTGGCGGCCTCGCCGCCGGACGGGGCGACCACCAGGGGCACCATCCCGGCCTTGTCCACCGCGGCGACCGCGTCGGCGAGCTCGCCGGTGTCCACGTCCTCGCCGACGATGATCCCCACCTGACGGCCGGCCAGCGGCCACTCACCGCCGACCTGGGCCAGGGCCGGTGAGGGCTCGACGTCGGCCGGGGCCTCGGACGGCTTCGGTGCCGGAAGGCCCAGCCCCTCGGCGACGACCTGGGCCAGCGTGGCGTCGATGTTGGCCAGGGCGCGCAACTGGCGCTCGCGGATGGCCTGCTCGTAGCACTTGCCGAGCTCGAAGGTGTAGGCCTGGGCCACGTGCTCGCGCTCCACCTCGGTCAGGGACCGGAAGAACAACCGGGCCTGGCTGAAGTGGTCGTCGAAGGTGGCGGGCAGTGCCCGTTCCTTCACCGAGGCGGCCACCGGGGCGGGGTGGTCGATGAAGGGCCGCTCGCCGTCGGGGGTCTCGAACGGGTTGTTCCCGTCCAGGGTGTTCGGGCGGTAGGGGGCCACTCCGGTGTGCACGGCGGTCTGGTGCATGCCGTCCCGCAGCATGTCATTGACCTCCGCGTGCGGGCGGTTGATGGGCAGCTGGTTCCAGTTGGGGCCGCCGAGGCGGGTGATCTGGGTGTCCAGGTAGGAGAAGAGCCGGCCCTGCAGCAGCGGATCGTTGGTGACGTCGATGCCGGGGATGAGGTTGTTCGGGTTGAACGCCACCTGCTCGGTCTCGGCGAAGAAGTTCGAGGTGTTGCGGTTCAGGGTCAGCAGCCCGATCGGCTCGACGGGCGCCAGTTCCTCCGGGACGATCTTCGTGGGATCCAGCAGGTCGATCCCGGCGAACATCTGGTCCTCGTTGTCCTCGAAGACCTGCACGCCCAGCTCCCACTCCGGGAAGGCGCCCGCCTCGATCGCGTCCGCCAGGTCCCGGCGGTGGTAGTCCGGATCGGCGCCGTTGATGATCTGCGCCTCCTCCCACGTGACCGAGTGCACGCCCAGCTTCGGCTTCCAGTGGAACTTCACCAGCACCGTGGACCCGTCCTGGGCGATCAGCCGGAAGGTGTGGACGCCGAAGCCCTCCATCATCCGGTAGGACCGCGGGATGCCGCGATCGGACATGTTCCAGATCGTGTGGTGCTGGGCCTCGGTGTGCAGGGAGACGAAGTCCCAGAACGTGTCATGGGCGGACTGGGCCTGCGGGATCTCCCGGTCCGGGTGCGGCTTGACCGCGTGCACCACGTCCGGGAACTTGATGGCGTCCTGGATGAAGAACACCGGCATGTTGTTGCCGACCAGGTCCCAGGTGCCCTCGTCCGTGTAGAACTTGGTGGCGAAGCCGCGGGTGTCACGGGCCACGTCCATGGAGCCGCGCGAACCGACCACGGTGGAGAAACGGACGAAGACCTCGGTCTCCTTGTCCTTCTCGAAGACCCCCGCCCGGCAGATCTTCGCGGCCGTGCCGTAGCCGCGGAACACGCCGTGGGCGCCGGCGCCGCGGGCGTGCACCACCCGCTCGGGGATGCGCTCGTGGTCGAAGTGGCTGATCTTCTCGCGGAAGTGGTGGTCCTGCAGCAGCAGAGGTCCCCGGGGTCCGGCGCGCAGCGCGTGGTCCGAGTCCTTCAGCCGGGCGCCGTGGGCGGTGGTGAGGAACTCCCCGCCCTGGGCCATCTTCTCCTGCGGGGCACCGGTTTCCTGCCCGGTGGGGGAGACCGTGGCGGGCCCGGTCTGGTCAGGCTTCGGCGGCAACGGGCCGGCCGGAGTCGTGGGCTCCTCCAGCGGGGGCGGGACCGGGCCCGGGGTGCCGGGGATCTGGGGGTTCTCGGACATGGTGTTGCCTTTCGCCGTAGGTAAGGGCTCCGACCACCGTAGACAGGGGGCGGGGGGTCTTGGCCAGAAGCGACCGGCGCGGAGTGTGCGGCAGGTGGAGCCCTGCGGGCAAGACCTCGCGGACGGGGTCCTGCGCGTGAGGCCGGGAGAGTGGGACGATGGGCACGACGCAACCACGGGGTTCCGGGGCCGGGCGGGGTCGAGCCGGAACGGGGCCGGATCTGCAGGGGTGAGGGAGGTCCGTCATGACCAGGGAGACCGATCGGCGTCGGACTGATGACTGGGGCACCTTCGAGGGCCTGGAGGAGGAGTTCAGGAACGCCGTCTTCTGGTGGCTGCTCGTCCGCGGTGTCCTCGCCCTGGTCTTCGGCCTCGTCATGGTCTTCATGCCGGGAGCCGCAGCCGCGGCGCTGAGCATCGTCATCGGGATCTGGCTCGTCCTGGACGGGGTCACCGGCTGCGCGATCGCGGGCCGGCGCAAGAGTACGGGCCGCCGGTGGGGGATGCCCCTGCTCGGCGGGGTGGTGGCGATCCTGGCCGGCCTGGCCCTGGTGGTCTTCCCCTATGCCCTGGCCGTGGTGGGCGGGGTGGCCGTGCTGTGGATCCTGGCCATCGGCCTGGCGGTGCGCGGCCTGCTCGAGATCACCGACCGCCGATCCGGGAGGTGGGGCAGTTTCCTGGGCCTGATCAACGTGGTCGTCGCGATCGTGCTGGCGGTCGTCATGTTCGTGAACCCGCTCGTCGCGCTGGGTGCCCTGGTGCTCGTCGTCGGGATCTACGGCGTGGTGTTCGGGCTGACCACCATCATCAGCGCCTTCCGGGTGCGCCGCGCCTGACGATCCGCCCTGCCTGACCCCCGTCGGGCCTGACGGCGAGCCCAGCGGGGCCGGTGGTCGATGGATGAGGCGGAGCACCCGGACCCCGGGGCTCCGCGCCATCCATCGACCGGCAGCCGGTGAGGACGGCCAGGCTACTCGGCGGGCCACCCCGCGTTCGACTGCGCCGTCAGGGTGTCCCAGAAGGTGGTGTCCGCGGCCTCGATCGACCCGTCAGCGATCGCGCGCGCCGTGGACTCCAGCGTGGTCACGGTCTGCTTGATCAGGTAACCGTTCGACTTCTGGCCCAGGACGGAACCGGGGTTGGAGTGGTCGGACATCCCACGCATCTCGAACAGCAGCGTGGAGATGCCGTACTCCACGGCGATGCCGTTGCGCGCGATGTTCTCGGTGGCGCCGCCCACGTACTTGCCCAGGTGGCCCCAGCCGGTCGGCTCGATGGCGCCGTGGACGATCGCTCCGAGTCGCTTGGACCCGCCCAGGACCTCGGCGTCCACATTCGGGGTGGTCGGATGCAGGATCGACCCGGAGACCAGTTCACCGTCGGCCTGGGACCGGGAACCCTGGTGGTGCAGGTCGATCATGTAGTCGATGTCGTAGGCCTGCAGCACGTTCTCGTGCAGGGCCCGGGTCTCCGGCTCGACCTTGGCGATGTGGTCCCGGTTCAGGTCCACCTCGTGGGCGTTGTACCGGGTCAGGTGACGGTCCCCGGACGCGATGTAGTCCTCCAGGGAGAAGTCCACGTCACCCATGGCACCATCCGCGTTGAGCATCGGCACCACGAGGATGTTGACCCCGTCCAGCACGCCCTGGTTCTTGCCGGTGCCGAGCGACCTGATGAAGGACAGCGCGCCCTCCGTGGTGAGCTGCTCGTTGCCGTGCTGCTGGGTCAGGTAGAGGATCGTCGGGTTCTGCGGGTCGGAGAGGTACTTGACCAGGTGGATGTCCCGGCCCTTCACGGTCTGCCCGATGACCTCCAGCTCCATGGCCGGCTGCTTGGCCGCCTGCGTGTGCAGCTCCGCCACCAGCTCGTCGTAGGTGGTGAGGATCGAGGTGTTGATGGTCTCGTTGCCGCCGTAGTTCGGTCCCTTGCCCACGGCGAAGGCCGGTGGGGCCGCCAGCCCGGACCCCAGCGCCAGGCCGGCGGCGAGGGTGAGGGCGGCCAGCCGGCGGCCCCGGGGGCGCGGGGAACGCTGCGAGCCGGAGGAGTGTGGCGCGGAGGGGCGCGGTGCGGAGTGTGATGAGCGGGTCATGGCATCCTCTCGGGACGGACCCGGCCGGGAGGGGGCCGGGGCGCGGCGGGTTCTACGGGGAACCACCATGAGGACGGAGGCCGGCCACCGGGGGGCGTGTGACGCGGATCACCCAAGTCAACCCGGGGTTGACCGGGCCGTCAAGCACGCGTCGTGGCCGTCACGCCGCCCCCGCCCGGAGGGTGGTCACTGCGCTGCCTTGGAGTCCCCGTCGATGTTCAGCTGCTGGCCGGAGATGGTCCGGGCGGCCGGGCTGGCCAGGAACACGGCCAGGGCGGCGATGTCGGCCGGGTCGGTGAAGGACTTGATGGCCTGGTTCTCCAGGGCCGCCTCCCGCTCCTCCTCGATGCTGCGCCCGGAGACCTGGGCGCGGCCCTCGAACACCCTCTCCAGGCGGGGTCCGTTGACGCCACCGGGGTGGATGGAGTTCACCGTGATCCCGTGGGGGCCGAGTTCCAGGGACAGGGTCTTGGTGAACCCGACCAGGCCCCACTTGGTGGTGGCGTAGGCGATCCGGTTCGGGTAGCCGAAACGCCCGGCCAGGGAGGACATGACGATGATCGAACCGCGCCCGTTCTCCTTCAGCAGCGGAACGGCCTTGCGGGCCACCTCGAAGGTGCCGTTGAGGTTGACGTCCACGACGGCGGCCCAGGCGTCCGGGTCGTAGTCCTCCACGGGCGCGGTGGGTCCGGCGATGCCGGCGTTGGAGACCAACACGTCCAGCCCGCCGAGCTCCGCGCGGACGTCGGCCATCATGGCGTCGACGTCGGCGGCCCGGGACACGTCGCCCACGGAGGCGGTGAGGCCCGGGTGCTCGGCCAGGGCGGCCTGGACGGCGTCCGGGTCGATGTCCGCGATGTGGACGCGGTCACCGTTGGCGACGAAGGCCCGGGCGATGGCCAGTCCGATGCCGGAGGCGCCGGCGGTGACGAGTACGCGCTGGGACATGGGGATCTCCTTGTTCACGGCGGAGGCCGGCCCGGGGACCAGGTCCTGGAGGGAGCTGGTCCCCCGGAGGTCCTCACGGTGGATGTGCGGTGGATGTTCTGGGACCAGATCTACGCCGGACGCCGGGATCCGGCAACGTCAGGAGGCAGGATTCCGCACCGGGGAATGGGGGGAGCGCGCCGTCCGGCCGGCCTTCGCGCGACTGCGGATGGACTCAGGCCAGGGCCTCGACCCGGTCCCGGCCGTGGGCGGGACCGGCGCTCGTGCCGGGAGTGCGCCCGTCCTCGCGGCGGGCGGCCAGGGTGGCGAACGGCCCGCCGGCGGCCAGCAGTTCGGCGGGGCCGCCCTGTTCCACGATCCGTCCGCCCTCCAGCACCACCACCTGGTCGGCCCCGGTCACGGTGGACAGCCGGTGGGCGATCATCAGCGTGGTCCGTCCCACCGCCAGCCGGTCCAGTGCGGCCTGCACGCGGGCCTCGGTGGTGTTGTCCAGGGCGGAGGTGGCCTCGTCCAGCACCAGCACCGGCGGATTGCGCAGGATGGTCCGGGCGATCGCCAGCCGTTGCTGCTCACCCCCGGAGAAGCGGTGGCCGCGGGCGCCCACCACCGTGTCGAGTCCTTCGGGCAGGGCGGCGACGGTGTCCGACAGGGACGCGGCGCCGAGCACCTCCCAGAGCCTGGCGTCGGTGGCGTCCGGGTCGGCCAGCAGCAGGTTCTCCCGCACGGTGGCGTGGATCAGGTACGTCTCCTGGGAGACCACCCCGACGATCCTCGCCAGCACCTGCGGGTCGATCTCGCGCACGTCGACCCCGTCGATCGTGACCCGCCCCGCGGTGGCGTCGTGCAACCGGGGCAGCAGGGAGGCCAGGGTGGACTTGCCGGAACCGGTCGGGCCGACGACGGCGGTCGTGGTCCCCGCGGGCATCACCAGGTCGATGCGGTCCAGCACCGGGCGCCCCCCGGTGGGTGAGGCACCCGCGGCGGGGGCGGCGCCGTCGTCGTAGGTGAAGGAGGCCTGTTCGAAGCGGACCTCGCCGCGCACCCGCTCCGGGTCCAGCGGGACCGGATCGGCCGGTGGCCTGACCTGCGGGTCCAGGTCCAGGTACTCGAAGATGCGGGAGAAGAAGGCCAGGGCGGTGACCCACTGGACGCCGATGTTCAGCAGGCCCATCACGGGGCGGAACACGGTGCCCTGCAGTGCCGTGAACGCCACGAGCGTGCCGATGGTCATCCCCCCGGAGGTCGCGGGGAAACCGGCCGCGAGGTAGATGACCGCGGGGATCGCGGCGAAGACGACCTGCATGGTCGCCATCCGCCAGCGGCCGGCCAGCTGCGAGCGCATCTCCAGGTCGATCAGGGCCTCGGAGCGGTCGGTGAAGCGGGCGGCGTCGCGGGCGGTGGTGCCCAGGGTCTTCGCCAGCCGCACGCCGGAGACGGACAGGCCCTCCTCGACCTGGGTGTGGAGGGCGGCCAGGGTCTGCTGGCGTTCGTCGGTGACCTTGCGGCGGATCAGCGCGACCTTCCGGGAGAGCCAGATGGCCGGTGGCAGCACCAGCAGCGAGATCAGGGACAACTGCGGGGACAGGGCGACCATGGCGACCGCGGTGGCGACGGTGGTCGTGACGTTGGTGGCGACACCGGTGGCCGTGGAGGTGACCACGGACTGCATGCCCGCGATGTCATTGGTGAGCCGGGACTGGACCTCACCGCCGCGGGTGCGGGTGAAGAAGGACAGCGACTGCCTCTGCAGGTGGGTGAAGAGGTCCACGCGCAGGGTGTGCATGACCCGCTGGCCCATCCTCGTGGCCATCCAGGTCTGGACCACGCCGATGGCCGCGGTGAGGGCGGCGACCAGCACCATGGCGGCGGTGAGGGCCGAGAGCAGGGGGACGTCCTGGTGCGGCAGGGCGTCGTCGATGACGCCGCGCACCAGGAACGGCTGGGCCAGGTTGATGACGGAGGAGACGGTGATCAGCAGGACCACGACGGCGATGGTCGCCCGGTGCGGGACGAAGAGGGCCGCGATGCGGCGCAGGGAGACGGGGTGGCGCTGCAGCTGGGCCCGGTCCACAGGGTCGGGCCGGGCCGGACCCCGGCCGCCGCCGCGACCGGGGGCTGTGCCCGGGGTGGCGGGGGCCGTGAGCGTGGTGGGGGAACTCATGGGTGGGCGCTCCTTCGTGAGGGGCCTCCGTGGCGAGGTCGGGGGTGGGAATGTAGTGAGGTTACCTCACTAAGAGGTTGCAGGTCAATCTCGCGTAGGATGCAACGCATGCCGGTCCCCGCTGATTCCCCCGCCTCCCCGCCCGAGCTCGGTGACCTCATGCACGTGGCCTTCCGGCGACTGCGCCGCGGCTGGGGCGAGCAGCTGGCGCCGTTCGGCCTGACGCCGTACCAGTTCCGGGCGCTGCAGGCCGTGGCCGGGGGAGCGGCCGGGGGAGTGGCCACCGCGGACGCCGCCGCCGAGGGGCTGCGCCTGAAGGACCTGGCCGAGAGGCTGCGGATCGCCCCGCGCTCGGCCACCGAGGTGATCGACCAGTTGCAGGACCAGGGGCTCGTCGAGCGGCGGCCCGACCCCGCCGACCGGCGGGCCACGCGCATCGTGCTCACCGAGGACGGCGCCCGGGTGCGCGAGCAGGTCCGTGAGGAACGGCGCCGGCAGGCCGGGGACTACTTCTCCGTGCTGTCCGAGGGGGACCGGGCCGAGCTGGCGCGCATCCTCTCCGAGCTGGTGCGCTCGCACCCCTGAGGCGGCCGGCCGGCGTCGGGAGCGATCCGGTGGCGCCCGGATCGGCCGGAGCGGCTCCTCGCCGGTTTCTCCGGTCACGATGGACGCATCATCCCGGCAGGGGCCGGGGAGATGTCCATCCCGGGATGAGTGAGGCGGCGTGGGGGAATATCCGGGGTGCGCGAGCCGCTGAGACTGGGAGCCCCGATTCGATCCGGAAGGACCCCCATGGCCACCGTAGACCTCACCGTCGACAGCTTCGGCACCACCGTTGCCGAGAATGACACCGTCCTCGTGGACTTCTGGGCCGCCTGGTGCGGCCCCTGCCGCCAGTTCGCCCCCGTGTTCGACGCCGCCTCGGAGCAGCACCCGGACGTCGTCTTCGCCAAGGTGGACACCGAGGCGGAGCAGCAGCTGGCCGCCATGGCCGGCATCACCTCCATCCCCACGCTGATGGCCTTCCGCGGCGGCGTGCTGGTGTTCTCCCAGGCCGGTGCCCTGCCCGGTTCCGCGCTCGACCAGCTGCTGGACCAGGTCAAGGGCCTGGACATCGCCGAGGTGCGGCGGCTGGCCGAGGAGCAGGCCGGTGAGCAGGGCGATGGTCAGGGTGGCCAGCACGACGACGAGCCCTCCGCCCAGGAGGCCGTCCAGTCCGCCGCGGACCAGCTCAACGCGCTGCACGGCCGCTGACCCGGCGGCCGTTTCGCCCGGGGACGGTGGCAGGATGAGGGCATGCGCCCCGATGACCTCGACGCCCGGCTCATCCAGCTGCTGACCGACTCGCCGCAGCTGCCCGTGCTCGAGTGCGCGCGGCGCCTCGGCGTGGCCCGGGGGACGGTCACCAGCCGGTTGGCGCGGCTGCAGGCGGCCGGCGTGATCAGCGCGATCGTCCCCCAGGTGGACCCGGCGGGTTTCGGCTACGACCTGGTGGCGTTCTGCTCCGTGGACATCAACCAGCATGTCGGCCACGAACCGGTCACCGAGGCGATCCTCTCCGCCATCCCCGAGGTCACCGACCTCTACACGGTCACCGGCGACCATGACCTGCACCTGCGCGTGGTGGCCCGCAACGGCCAGGACCTGCAGGACGTGCTGGACCGGATCTCGCAGGTCCCCGGTGTCGCGCGGACCTCCTCCGCGCTGGCGTTGCGCACCCACGAGCAGGGCCGGACGCTGCCGCTGCTGCACGCGGTGGCGGCTTCCGGCGAATGACTGGTCAGACTGTCCACCCGCGGCCGCGCGATACCGGTCAGATTGCACAGACTGGCCAGCCGTTCGCCGGCTGATTGCACAACGTCGAAGGGCCGGTCACACTCCTTCTCGAGAGTCCTGATGCCCCGAGACGAGGAACGCCGCCATGACCGCAGTCGCCGATGCCCGCCCGACCACCGCCCACGCCGTGCAGGAGTCCGGCGCCGCCGGTGAGACCCGCGTCCCCACCGTCCCCCAGGCCGTCGCGCGGGTCGTGCGCGAGCAGGACACCCTCCTGTTCGGGCTGATGGGCAACGGCAACGCCCACCTGATCAGCGAGCTGACCAGCACGGGCTTCCCCTTCGTCACCGTCCGGCACGAGGCGGGCGCCGTCGCGGCCGCGGACGCCGCCTTCCGCGCGTCGGGACGGCTCGCCACCGCCACGGTCACCTATGGCGCCGGCTTCACGAACACCCTGACCGCCCTGGCCGAGGCCGCCCTGGCGCGCATCCCGCTGGTGCTGATCATCGGGGACGCCCCCACCACCGGTCCGCGCTTCTTCGACGTGGACCAGGTCGGCATGGCCGCCGCGGCCGGCGTCGAGACCGTCCGGCTGAACGACCACGACCCCGCCGCCCAGGTGCGCGATGCCTACGCCCGCGCCCGTGCCGAGTCCCGGCCCGTCGTGGTCGCCATCCCCTACGACCTGGTCGAGGCGCCGGTGCGCGGCTCCACCGGGGCGGACGGGCTGACGGGCGAGGCACCCCTCCACGGGTCCCTGCCGGCCCCGACCGGTGCCGGGATCGCCCCCTTCCTGGCCGCCCTGCGCGGCGCCAAGCGCCCCTTGATCATCGCCGGCCGCGGCGTCGTGGACTCCCCCGGGGCGCCGGAGGCCCTGCGCCGGCTGGCCGACGGACTGGGCGCCTTCATCGCGACCTCCGTGATGGCCCGCAACGTGGCCGGGCCCGAGGGCGACCTGGGCATCGCCGGCGGCTTCGCCCGGCTGGACCGCGCGGAGATCATGCGCCAGGCCGACGTCGTGCTCGTCGTCGGTGCCGGGATGAACCCGTTCCAGTTGCGTTACGGCACCCTCCTCGGAGCCGGGGCGACCGTGCTGCAGGTCGACACGCGGGACTGGAAGCGCCACGAGCGCACCGATCACTTCCTGGTGTCCGACGCCGGGGCCGCCCTGGGAGCCCTGGCGGCGGCGCTGGGTGCTACGCCGGACGAGAACGGCCGTCCCGACGGCGGCTGGCGCGCCCGGCAGGCCATCCCGGCGGCCCCGCGGCTGGAGACGGTGAGGGCCGACGGGTCCGTGGAGGACGGGCTCGCCGAGGACGGCCGGCTGAACCCGCGGTCCATGGCCCTCGCGCTGGAGGAGATCCTGCCGGCCGAGCGGACCTTCGTGCAGGACGGCGGCCACTTCATCGGCTGGGTGCCCCTGATGTGCTCGGTGCCGGACGCGCGCTCCCACACGTTCGTCGGCACCGCGTTCCAGTCGATCGGGCTGGGCTTCCCGTCCGCCGTGGGCGCCGCCGCGGCCCGGCCGGAGCGCACCACGGTGCTCGTCACCGGTGACGGTGGCGGGCTGATGGCCCTGGCCGATCTCGAGAGCTTCGTGCGCCAGGCCCGCTCCGGCGTGGTGGTCGTGTTCAACGACGCCGCCTACGGGGCCGAACTGCACCAGTACGCCGTCCGGGGCCTGGACGAGGAGGCGATGCTCATCGAGGAGGTGGACTTCGCCGCCGTCGGGCGCGCCTTCGGGGCCGAGGGCGTCAAGGCCCGCAGCCTGGCCGACCTGGATGCCCTGAAGGACTGGGTGGCCCGGGGTGCCGAGGGCGTGTTCGTGCTGGACCTGCCGATCTCGCGCAACGTGGTGGCCGAGTACATGGCGGAGTCCATGGCCGGTGCCCAGCCCGCACCGCGGCCGCTGCCCGTGGACTGAGCCGGTCCGCTGCCCCCGGGGTGGCAGGATGGGCGCTATGACGGCGAACGAGGGCGGTGGCAACCGCATGCTGGAGAGGGTGGCCGCCATCCTCGACGCGGTGGAGGCCGGCCCGGCCTCCGCGAGCGACATCGCCCGCCGCACGGAGCTGTCCGTGTCCACGGTGCACCGGCTCGCCCTGTCGATGGCCGAACTGGAGTTCCTGCGCCGTGATCCGGACGGCCGGTTCCGCCGCGGCGGCCGCTTCGTCCGGTCCGCACTCGAGAACGCCGCACTGCCCATCCTCACCGCGCTCCGTGACCGGACCGGTGAGACCTCCCAGTTATGGGTGCGGCGGGGCGGGGACCGGTTGTGCCTGGCCAGCGTGGACAGCACGCACACGCTGCGGGCCACCCTGCCCCCGGGGACCCGTCAACCCCTGCCCGCGGGATCGGCGGGGCGGTTGCTCGCCGCCGAGGACGAGGCCCTGGCCTCGGTCCGGGCGCGGGGCTGGGTGGAGTCCGTGGGGATGCGCACCCCGGGACTGGGCTCCGTCAGCGCGCCGGTGACCGTCCGGGGCGAACTGCTCGGGGCCGTCTGCGTCGCCGTGCCGCTGGCCCGGGTGGTGGGCAGCCCCGGAGAGGACTTCGGGCCCCTGACCGTCGAGGCGGCGGATCATCTCGCGGAGGTCATGGAGACCCTGCGTCTCAGCTGAGGCCGGGGGCGCCCACCCCCGATGGCGCCCCCCGCGACGCCCGCCCCCGGTGGCGCCCGTCCTGCGTGGCCCCGCGCTCGTGGACGGTGCCGCGGAGCACCGGCCCCGGACCGTGGACGTCCCGGGTCCCCACGCCCGGAGGCCGGGCCTGACCTGCGGCGCCGAAGAACATGGACACGGGGTGTTGTGAGCCCGATCACTCATTGCTACTGTCTTCCCACTAAACAGCAAACATTTCCCATCTGATGGGAAATTCAGCGGGAGGATATCGCGTGAGCGAAGCCATCAACACCGGGACGAACACCCTGCCCCTGGAGGGCGTGCGCGTCCTCGAACTCGGCAGCTTCATCGCCGCCCCGTTCGCCGCCCGCCTCTTCGGCGACTTCGGGGCCGAGGTCATCAAGATCGAGCGCCCCGCCGGCGGCGACGAGCTGCGCGACTGGCGCAAGACCCGCGGGCAGACGTCCATGCTGTTCCGCACCATGGGCCGCAACAAGAAGTCCGTCGCCCTGGACCTGCGCAGCGAGCTCGGCCGCGAGGCCGTGCTGAGGATGGCGGCGAGCGCCGATGTCGTGATCGAGAACTTCCGCCCGGGCACCCTGGAGAAGTGGGGGCTGGGCCCGGACGAGCTGATGGCCAGGAACCCGGACCTGGTGATGGTCCGGATCTCCGGCTACGGCCAGACCGGTCCCTACAAGGACCGGGCCGGCTTCGGCAGCTCGGCCGAGTCCTTCGCCGGCCTGCGCTACATCACCGGGGAGCCGGACCGCCCGGCCGGCCGTGCCGCCGCCTCCATGGGGGACACCGTCGCCGGACTCTACGGTGTCATCGGCGCCCTGATGCTCATGCTCCAGAAGGCCCGCGGTGGGGACACCCGTGGCCGGCAGGTCGTGGACGTGGCCCTGTATGAGGGCGTGTTCAGCCTGCTGGAATCCCTCGTTCCGGACTACGACGCCTACGGCATGGTCCGCCAGCGCACCGGCGGGCGCCTCCCCGGTGTGGTGCCGACCGGTTCCTACCCGACCGGGGACGGTCTCGAGGTGGTCATCGGCGGCAACTCCAACTCCGTGTTCAAGCGCCTCATGCGTGCCGTGGGCCGCGAGGACCTGGCCGAGGACGCGTCCCTGACGACCACCGAGGCCCGCGGCGACCGCGAGGAGGAGCTCAACGGCGTCATCTCCGAGTGGACCGGCGCCCGCCCGCTCAAGGAGGTCCTGGACGTGCTGAGCGAGCAGGGCGTGCCGGCCGGCCCGGTCTACGACGCCCCGTCCATCGCCCAGGACGAGCACTACATCGCCCGCGGGATGATCGAGACGCACGAAGTCGTCATCGAGGACGAGCCCGAGCTGATCCGCTTCCCCGGCGTGGTCCCCAAGATCCCGGGTCACGACGGGCGGGTGGCCTGGATCGGCCCGGACCTGGGTGAGCACACCGAGCAGGTGCTGCGCGAGGTCGCAGGGTTCGACGACGACCAGATCGCCGCCGTGTCCGCCTCCGGTGCCGAGGCGGTGCGCTGATGACCGCCATCCAGGTCACGGACGTCTTCCTGCGCGACGGCCTCCAGGACGAGCCCGTCACCCTGACTCCCGCACGGCGCGTCGAGATCGGCGAGGCCATCGCGGCCGCCGGCGTGCGGCGGATGGAGGTCGCCTCCTTCGTCAACCCCCGGCGCGTCCCGCAGATGGCCGGCGCCGAGGGGGTCCTGCAGTCCCTGCAGGAGGGCACGACGGCGGAGCTCACCGTCCTGGCGCTCAACGGCCGGGGCGTGGAGCGGGCGGTGGCGGCCGGCGCGCGGCACGTGCAGATCGTCACCTCCGCCAGCCAGGCGCATTCCTCGGCCAACGCCGGGCAGGGCATCGAGGAGGCCCTGGCGGGACTGGGGGAACAGGTGGCGGCCCACCCGGGCGTCGACTTCTTCGCCGGCATCTCGACCGCGTTCACCTGCCCGTTCGAGGGGGCGATCGATCCGGAGCACCTGCTGTGGATGGTCCGGTCCTTCAAGGCCATGGGCGTGACGGACATCGGCCTGGCGGACACCCTGGGCACCACGCCCACGGATGAGCTGATCGCCAGCCTCGACCACGTGCTGGCGGCCGAGCCCGAACTGACCTACTACCTGCACCTGCACAACGCCCACGGCCAGGCCCTGGCCACCGTGGACGCCGCGATCGAGCGCGGGATCACCCGCTTCGACGCCGCCCTCGGAGGGTACGGCGGCTGCCCCTTCGCCCCGGGCGCGGCCGGCAACCTCTCCACGGGGGAGCTGGTCCGCCACCTGCACGCCGCCGGGCACCTGACCGGGATCGACGAGGCCGCGCTGGCCGAGGCGACCGCCCTGGCCCGGAACCTTCTCGCCACGGCCCCCCGGCTCGCCGAGCCCTCCCACGCCTGACCTTCACCCCGGGCATCCCGGGCCCCCGGGCTCTCAGGGGCCCGCTATTCTCACCCCCACCTGACGAAAGGGACTGCCATGTCCACCACCTCCACCGACGAGACCACGGGGTCTCACGGCGATCGCGAGGCGATCGAGCAGGAGCTCACTGCCGGGACCGATCCCGCGTCCGAGGGCGGCCTGGGCCACCCTGTCGCCAAGGACGTCGACGGCCGCCCGGGCGTCCACTACACGGGCGCCGGGTGGAAGCGGATCGCCAGCGTGCCGATCGCGGTCTACCTGGTGATGGCCGGCGTCGTGCTCACGGCCGCCACCACCGGGGTACTGGCACCGTCCATGCTCTCCGGCTTCGCGGTGACCATCCTGCTGGGCGGGCTGTTCATCTGGCTCGGCAACCGGGTCCCCCTGATCCGGGACTACGGCCTGCCGACCATCCTCTGCACCTTCGCCCCCGCCACGCTGGCCTACCTCGGCGCCATCCCGGAACCGATCATCACCGTGGCCAGCACCTTCATCGACGAGCAGGGTTTCCTGGACTTCTTCGTCATGGCGATCATCGCCGGTTCCATCCTCGGCATGCCGCGCGCACTGCTGGTCAAGGCCGGCCCGCGGTTCGCCGTGCCCGTGGTGGGCACTATGGTGGCCACGTTCGTGGTGATCGGGCTGGTGTCCCTGCTGTTCGGCAAGGGGTTCATCGAGGGCATCCTGCTGGTGGCCGCGCCGATCATGGCCGGCGGCCTGGGCCTGGGCGCCCTGCCCATGTCCGAGATGTACGCCTCCCGCACCGGCCAGGACGCCTCCGCGTTCATGGGCGACCTGATGTCCGCCGTCGTGCTGGCCAATGTCTTCTGCATCATCATCGCAGGGCTGCTCAACGGCATCGGCAAGAACCGGCCCACCCTCTTCGTCGGCTTCACCGGCAACGGTGACCTGATGCGCGTCCAGGGCCCGCGCGGCGAGCTGACGATGCCGAAGAAGGCCGATACCTCCACGTACATCGCGCTCGGCAAGGGCCTGCTGTTCGCCGCCGTGATCTTCGTGGTCGGTGAATTGCTGGGCGCGTACCTGGAGTTCCTGCATCCCTACGCCTGGGCGATCATCATCATGGTGGTCCTGAAGCTGACCGGGTGGCTGCCGAAGGACCTCGAGGCCTCCGCCACCGACTGGGGAGAGCTGATCAACGCTGTCCTGGTCCCGGCCCTGCTCGTGGGCGTCTCCCTGACCTACATCAAGATCGACGAGGTCCTCGTCTCCCTGGCCGACCCGTCCTTCATCGTCCTGACGTTCCTGTGCGTGCTCGTGGCCGGGCTCTCCGCCGGCGTCATCGGCTGGCTGGTGAAGTTCAACTTCGTGGAGTCGGCGATCGTGCCCGGCCTGGTCATGGCGGACACCGGCGGATCCGGCGACGTCTCCGTCCTCAGCGCCTCCGAGCGCATGCACCTCATGCCGTTCGCGGCCATCACCAACCGCATCGGCGGCACCCTGGTGCTGTTCGTCACTTCGCTGATGGTGCCGCTGCTGGTCGGCTGACCCTCACCCCGAGTGTCCAGAGGTCAAAGGATGACCCGGAACGCCCCGATGCGGGGTGTTCCGGGTCATCCTTTGGCGTTCGGCCGTCGGAGGGGTCCGCGTGCGCACCGTGGCGGGCAGCGTGGGCCAGGTCACTGCAGTTGTGCACAACATGCAGTCGTGCAAAAATATGATCCATGACCCCTGCGGATACCCTCTCCCTGCGCGAGCGCAAAAAGCTCGAGACGTGGAATCTCATCCACGACGCGGCCGCCGGACTGGCCCTGGACGAGGACATCCCCTGCGTGACCGTCGAGGCCATCGCCAGCGAGGCCGGAGTGTCCCAGCGGACCTTCTTCAACTACTTCCCCACCAAGGAGGACGCCATCCTCGGCGTCCGCAGCCCCCAGCCCCCGGAACTGCCCGAGGGATTCCTGGACGGGGACGGCCTGTTGCGCCGCACCACGGAGCTGATGCTCGGCGTCAGCCGCAGCGCCTACGCCGAGGGGGACGTCGAGCGCCGGGGCCGGTTGTTCGCCAAGTTCCCGCACCTGCTCATCCGGCGCCGGGAGCTGTCCCTGGAGTGTGAGGACCTCGTCCAGCGCGCGCTCGCCGCGGCGATGGCCGGCCATCCCGAGTGGTCGCAGGGACTGCACGGGCACGGGGTCGAGGACACCGCCCGGATGCTGACCACCGCGGCGGGCACCCCGTTGCGCTACGCGATCATGGCCCAGGGCCCGCTGCCCACCGGACAGCTGGAGCCGGAGGCCGTCCTCGACGCGATCGAACTGTTCCAAGACCTCTACAGGAAGCTTTCATGACCCAGACCCCCCGCGACCGCCGTCGAAGTCCCACCGCCACCGCTCCGACGGAGGCCAGCGCCTCCGGTGCGGCCCCGAACCGGGCCGAGGCCGGTTCGACGATCCCCCCGGGGACGCTCGTCCCGCTCTTCGTCGGCCTCATGCTGGCGATGCTGCTGGCCGCCCTGAACCAGACGGTCTTCGCCACGGCCCTGCCCACGATCGTGGGCGAGCTCAACGGGGTGAGCCAGATGGTGTGGGTCATCACCGCCTACATCCTGGCCACCACCATCGTCATGCCCATCTACGGCAAGGTCGGTGACCAGATCGGCCGCAGGCCGCTGCTCATCGCCGCGATCAGCCTGTTCATGCTCGGCTCCGTGGTCGGCGGCCTGGCCGGGGACATGGGCATGCTGATCCTGTCCCGCGTCATCCAGGGCATCGGCGGCGGTGGACTGATGATCCTGGCCCAGGCGGCCATCGCCGACGTGGTCCCCGCCCGGGAACGCGGCAAGTACATGGGCGTCATGGGCGGGGTGTTCGCCCTGGCCTCCGTGGTGGGACCCCTGCTCGGCGGGTGGTTCACGGACGGACCCGGCTGGCGCTGGGCCTTCTGGATCAACATCCCGATCGGCGTGCTGGCCCTGCTGGCCGCGATCTTCTTCCTCAAGCTGCCCCGCCACCGGCACGGTCGCCCGACCCTGGACTGGTACGGGATGTCTCTGATCGCCGTCGCCACCACCGCCCTTGTGCTGGTCACCACCTGGGGCGGCGGCACCTACGCGTGGTCCGACCCGGTCATCCTGGGCCTGATCGCCGTGACGGTCGTGGCCGGTGTCGTCTTCGTGCTGGTCGAACGGCGCACCGCCGAGCCCCTGATCCCGATGTCCCTGTTCCGCGAGACCAACTTCGTGCTGACCACCGTGGCCGGCCTGTTCATCGGCGTGGCCATGTTCGGCGCCCTCGGGTACATGCCCACGTACCTGCAGATGTCCTTCGGCCTGGACGCCTCCGTCGCCGGCCTGGCGATGATCCCCATGATGGGCGCCATGCTGCTCACCTCGACGGCGTCCGGGGCGCTGATCTCCCGGTACGGCAAGTACAAGTGGTACCCCGTGGTGGGTGCGCTGGTCATCGCCGTCGCCCTGGTCCTGCTGTCCCTGATGGACCCGCACCAGCCCCTCTGGATGGCGTGCGGTTACATGGCACTGCTGGGGATGGGCCTCGGCCTGTCCATGCAGAACCTCGTGCTGATCGTGCAGAACACCTTCCCGGTCACCATGGTGGGCACCGCCACGGCCTCCAACAACTACTTCCGCCAGATCGGCGCCACCCTGGGCTCCTCCCTGGTCGGCAGCCTGTTCGCCTCGCGGCTGGCCGGACTGCTGGTCGAGCGGCTGCCCTCGGCGGGCGCGGGCCAGATGGGCAGTGCGGAGTCATTGACCCCGGCCGCGGTGTCCGCGCTGCCGGATCCGCTGCACGACCTGGTGATCACCGCATACTCGGACGCCCTGACCCCGATCTTCCTGTGGATCGCGCCGCTGGGCCTGATCGCCGCCGTCCTGCTGGTGTTCGTCACGGAGAAGCCGCTGGCCACCCGGATCGAGCGGGCGGTGGAGTCCGAACCGCTGGCCACGGGCAGCCTCTCGATCGTCATGCCCGGCTCGAGCCATGAGCCCGCGGGCGACTCCGCGCCCGAACGGAGCCACGCGCCCGCCCTGCGGTCCCGGTAGTACCGCCGTCGGCGACCGCCCGCGACGTCGTCCGCCGGCCGCGCAACCGTCGACCGCTCGCGCGGTCGGTGGGCCGGCTCCGGTCGCCGTGCGGTGAGCGGGTCAGCCCTCGACGGGGTCGGCGTCCGGGGGCGTGGCGTCCGGTGCCTCGAAGGGCGCATCGTCCGGCCCCACGAAGGGGATGACCTCGGCGTCACCCGTGGAGGGGCTGCCCGTCCAGGACCCGCCCTCCAGGCTGTAGACCACGCACTGGACGGTGCGGTCACCCTCGGCCCAGGCCCGCTCCGTGGGCCGGAACGTGTACACGTCCCAGCCTGAGGACTCGTACGGCTCCCCGACGTAGTCCTCGAACACCGTCCCCAGGCACTCATCCTCGGGCTCGAGCCAGAGGTGTTCCCGGTCCTCGCCGGGGAACTCGGCCACGGACTCGGGCACGGTGACCACGTGGAGCAACTCGGAGTCGTGTTCCTCGGCGCAGTCCACGGTGGTCACGGCGTTGCCCACGTCCTCGAACCCGTTGAAGCAGTCCCCGACGGCCAGGCCGGTGATGTCGGTGCGATCCGGGTTGATCTCCACGCCGAACCCGCGGGCGAACTCGTCCACCTCGTCGGGAACGGCGGTACAGCCGGTGAGGGCCAGTGATGCAGCAGCCAGTCCGGCGGCGAGGGCGGCCAGGCCGGGCCACGGAAGCGGCCCACGCCGCGGCGATGTCATGGAGGGAGCATACGGCCAGATCAGGGCCCGGATGCCGGATCGCGGTACGGTGACGTCGTGGGTGAACGTCACGGCCGTGTTGCCAGGAACGCGGCACACCGCTAAGGTGTGAGCGCAGTCACAACCGAAGAGCCGTTGAGTGCGGCGGGAGAGTCCCGTCCAGCAGCACCGGTCGGGCGCCGTAGGAGCAAATCCTCCCCAGGAAACTCTCAGGCCCCCGTACCGCCGCATCGAGGCACATCTGGAAAGTAGCGCGGCATCCTCCGCGTTCGCCGAAGGAGCAAGTCCCGCCCGGGTGGGATGGAAACTCTCAGGCCGAGCTACAGATCGGGGAGGAACACACGGACCGCGCGGGGACACCGCGCAGAAGCCTGGAGTTCCCTCATGCCGATCACCCCCGTTCTTCCGGATGCCCTCGACCTGCCCGACGCCACCCTCACCGACCGTGCGGTCGGTCCGGGCCGGTACGCGGCCGTGACTGCCGCCCACCCGGACCTCGACCCGATCGGAGCCGGGCGCTGAGGCCCGGGACAACACCATGAGCATCAGCGTCTTCGACCTGTTCACCGTCGGCATCGGTCCCTCCAGTTCGCACACCGTCGGCCCCATGCGGGCCGCGCGCCGGTTCGCCGAGACCCTGGTCGCCGGGGATCTCCTGGAACGCACCGCCGACCTGCGGTTGGACATCTACGGATCCCTCGCGGCCACCGGTCGCGGACACGGCACCTTCACCGCGATCCTGCTCGGGCTGGAGGGCTACGACCCGGAGCTCATCCTGCCCGACCAGGTTGAGGAGCGTCTGGCCGACATCGACTCCACCGGCACCCTGCGCCTGTGCTCCGCCCTCGGGGCGGGCAAGGACCTGCCCTACGGGGTGGAGGACATGGTGCAGCACCCGCTGACCGTGCTCGACCGGCACACCAACGGCATGCGGTTCCAGGCGCTGGACGCCGAGGGCTCCGTCCTGGCGGACGAGACCTGGTTCTCCGTGGGTGGCGGCTTCATCGTCCAGGAGGGTGAGGAGGACGCCGGCGGGGACCAGCAGGATGGGTCCGGGGCCACGGTGCCCCACCCGTTCAGCACCGCCCAGCAACTGCTCGAGCACTGCCACGCCACCGGGATGGACATCAGCGAGGTGATGCTGGCCAACGAGCGGACCCGGCGCACCGAGGACGAGATCCGCGCCGGGCTGCTGCACATCTGGACCGTGATGGAGGAGTGCAAGGACTCGAGCCTGCGGCGCACCGGCCTGCTGCCGGGCGGACTGAACGTCGCACGCCGGGCCCCGGAGTGGCACCGTCGCCTGCGTGAAGAGGACCCGGACCGGGACCCGAAGTTCTGGCAGGAGTGGGTCAACCTGGTCGCGCTGGCGGTCAACGAGGAGAACGCCTCGGGCGGCCGGGTCGTCACCGCCCCCACCAACGGGGCCGCCGGCATCATCCCGGCGGTGCTGTTCTACGCCACCCACTACTCCCCGGCGGCCCTCGACGCGGCCGCCCAGGGGCCCGAGGCGCTCCGCGTCGCGCGGGAGCAGATCGTCACCCGGTTCCTCCTGGCCGCCGCGGCGGTGGGCGTGCTGTACAAGGAGCAGGCCTCCATCTCGGGCGCCGAGGTGGGCTGCCAGGGTGAGGTCGGTTCGGCCTCCTCCATGGCGGCCGCCGGCCTGGCGGAGGTCCTCGGCGGTTCGCCCGCCCACGTGGAGAACGCCGCGGAGATCGCCATGGAGCACAACCTGGGCCTGACCTGTGACCCCATCGGCGGACTCGTGCAGATCCCCTGCATCGAGCGCAACGCGATCGCCGCGGCCAAGGCGATCAACGCGGCCAAGATGGCGATGTGGGGTGACGGCACCCACCGGGTCAGCCTGGACGAGGTCATCGTCACCATGCGCGAGACTGGTAAGGACATGAGTCACAAGTACAAGGAGACGGCCCTCGGAGGACTGGCCGTCAACGTCGTCGCCTGCTGACGCGTCACACGTCCGGGGCCTCGCGCGCCGGTCACGACTCCGGATCACCGACCCGGAGCCATCCCAACCCCACCCGCAGATCACACCTGGGAAGAGGCTCCAGCATGAGCGAAACCCCTCAGTCGCCCCATCTCGAACGGGCACTGTCCAACCGGCACATCCAGCTGATCGCCATCGGCGGAGCCATCGGCACCGGCCTGTTCATGGGCTCGGGGAAGACCATCTCGGTGGCCGGGCCCTCGGTGATCTTCGTCTACATGATCATCGGCTTCATGCTGTTCTTCGTCATGCGCGCCATGGGCGAGCTGCTGCTGAGCAACACGGACTACAAGAACTTCGCCGACTTCGCCGGTGACCTTCTCGGGCCCTGGGCCGCGTTCTTCACCGGGTGGACCTACTGGTTCTGCTGGGTCGTCACCGGGATCGCGGACGTCGTCGCCATCGCCTACTACGTCTCCTTCTGGTGGCCCGACCTGCCCCTGTGGATCCCCGCGATCGCCTGCATCGCGTTGCTGCTGGGCCTGAACCTGCCCACGGTGAAGGCCTTCGGCGAGACCGAGTTCTGGTTCGCCCTGATCAAGATCGTGGCGATCGTGGCCCTGATCGTCATCGGCCTGGTCATGATCATCACCGGGTTCGAGAACGATGGCGTCCAGGCCAGCTTCGACAACATCTGGACGCACGGCGGCATGTTCCCCACCGGCTTCATGGGCTTCGTCGCCGGGTTCCAGATCGCCGTCTTCGCCTTCGTCGGCATCGAGCTCGTGGGGACCGCGGCCGCCGAGACCAAGGACCCGGAGAAGAACCTGCCCCGGGCGATCAACTCCATCCCGATCCGCATCCTGCTGTTCTACGTCGGCGCGCTGATCATCTTCATGGCCGTCCGGCCCTGGACCACCTACAGCGCCGACGAGTCTCCCTTCGTGGCCATGTTCGCCCTGGCCGGACTGGCCGGTGCCGCCGGCGTGGTGAACTTCATCGTGCTGACCTCCGCCGCCTCCTCGGCCAACGCCGGCATCTACTCCACGTCCCGCATGGTCTACGGCCTGGCGCAGACCGGCGAGGCACCCCGGCAGTTCGGCCGGCTCTCCAAGCGGCACGTGCCGCGCAACGCCCTGCTGTTCTCCTGCGTGTTCCTGCTCGGGGGCGTGGTCCTGCTCTATGCCGGAGCCGGCGTGTCGGAGGCCTTCACCCTGGTCACGACGATCTCCGCGCTGTGCTTCATGTTCGTGTGGTCCATCATCATGGTCAGCTACATCGTGTACCGGTTCCGCCGCCCCCACCTGCACCAGGCGAGCTCGTTCAAGATGCCGGGGGCATCGTTCATGCCCTTCGTGGTGCTGGCGTTCTTCGGCTTCGTGATCTGGGCCCTGACCACCCAGCCGGACACCCTGGCCGCGCTGCTCTTCACGCCTATATGGTTCATCGCTCTGGGCATCGGGTACCTCGTCCTGCGCCGCAACCCCAAGCACGGCGAGCTGCGCGCCGAGCACGACGCCAAGGTCATGCTGGAGAAGGAGCACCGGGAGGCCTTCCTGAAGGAGCAGGCCACGCGGGAACCCACCCCGATGCGCTGAGCCCGCACGACGGCCCGCGACGGCCGGCGGAGACCGAACGCCCCCGGGACGCCCCCGGGGGCGTTCGGCCGTCAGTCCTCGGGACCCGGTTCCAGGCGCCGGGCCAGGGCCCGCATCTCGGCGGCGCTGTCCAGGGCCTGCCGGGCCGCGCTGAACCCGGCCTCCTCCAGGGCCCTGGCCTCCGCCTCCATGCGATCGGCCTGCTCGTAGAGGGCGACGGCGGCCAGGGTGCGTTCACGCCGGTCCAGCTGGCCGCGCCGCTCGATCGCGGCCCTCTCCTCCCGGACGTCGCGCATGCTCGACCACGTCAGCAGCGAGGCGCCCACGGCGACGAACAGGATCAGCAGAAGGACCACGAGCGCGGGAAACATCGGCCTCTTTCGTCCGCAGGGCACAGGGACGCCTCCAGTGTCCCGCTCCGGGCGCTCTCGCAACAGGGGAGGCGTCACCGAACCCAGGGACGCACGCCACGCGGGACAGGGCTCAGCCGCGCAGCGTCACCAGGGTGCCCAACGCCCGCACGGCCAGGTCCCGGGCCCCGGTGTGGCGGGTCCGGTTGCTGACCCGGGCCATCAGTGCCGAGGCCCGCACGATCCGCTGGGTCGGTGCGCGCCGGGCGGTGTCATAGCGGCGCAGGCCCTCGGCGACGGTCTGGGCGTCCACCAGGGACTCGGCCAGCACCAGTCCGTCGGTCAGCGCCTCCCCACCCCCGCGGCCCAGGTGCGGCAGCATCGCGTGCGCGGCGTCGCCCACCAGCACCGTGCCGGCCGAGACGTAGGAGGGCATCGGTTGCGACCACTTCAGCCGGCGGCGGTCGATCGACGCGGGGGAGACGGCGTCGAGCACCCGTTGCACGCCGGCGTGCCAGCCGGCGAACTCCCGGCGCAGCACGGTCAGCGGGTCCTGGGCCCGGGAGCCGGCCCGCTCCAGCGGCAGGCACGCGTACCAGTTGGTGCCGCCGCCGGGGAACGGGCTGGTCCCGAACAGCAGTTCCGCACCCCACGTCTCGTCGGCGCCCCCGCTGGGCACCGGAGCCACGCCGCGGAAGGCGACCAGGCCGGCGTCGGACACGCGGGCTGCCGGGAACGCCGCGGCGCGCACGGCGCTGTTGATCCCGTCCGCGCCCACGACGACGTCCGCCGGCGGGGCGGGGGCGTCAGGGCCCACGGGGGTGGAGAAGCGCACGGTGCCCTTGGGCAGCCCGGCGAGCAGTGCCTCGAGGAGGGTCATCCGCGGGACCAGGTGCAGGCCGGGGCCCCGGCCGCGGAGACTGACCTGGGCCAGGACGGTGCCGTCGGGACGCAGGATCCGGCCGCCGGAGACGCCGCTGGAGATCCCGTCGGTCGCCTCGCCGGAGGTCCCGACGCCGGGGCCCGCCGGGCCGCTGCCGGCCGCCGGGGCCAGCCGCTCGGCGACGCCGAGGGAGACCAGGGTGCGCCAGGCGCCGGGCCAGATGCCCAGCTGGGTCCCGGCCGTGGAGAGGGACCGTTCGCGTTCCAGGACGGTGACGTGCCACCCGGCGTGGTGCAGGGCGGTGGCGGTGGCCAGTCCGGCGATGCCCGCGCCGACGATCGTGGCGGTGTTCATGCGCTCAGTGTGGCAGTCCCGGACCCGCCGCCAGTCCGTGCACCGCCTGGAACACGGCGCCCATCCTCGCGTCTGCCTCGACCTGGCTGAGGAAGATGACGATCGTGCCGTCCGGATCGATGAGGAAGGTCGTGCCCTGGCCGCCGGACCAGCCCAGGCGCCCGGGATGGTCCCCGGAGGTCTCCACGGAGATGCCGTATCCCCACCCGGTCGTGTCCCAGAACCCGGTGATCATGCTCTCGGGGGTCTTGGCCTGCGGGGCCACCTGGTCGCGGGTCATCTCGGCCACGAGCGCGGCGTCCAGGAACCGGTGTCCCGCATGCCGTCCACCGTCGGCGAGCATGCGCGCGAACCGCAGGTAGTCCCGGGCCGTGGAGACGAGCTCGCCGTGGGCGGTGTCGAAGGCCGGCTCGCCCACGTAGAAACCCCCGCCGAGCGGTTCGGTCTCCCGCAGCTCCCCGTCCACGCGGCGGAAGGCGGCCGGCAGGCGGGAGGCCTTCTCCGGCGGCACCCACAGGGAGGTGTCCTCCATCCCCAGGGGTGAGAAGAGCACGCGGTCCAGGTGGTCCTGGAGTGCCACGCCGGCCATCCGCTGCAGCAGGATGCCGAGCACGCTGAAGCCGTGGTGGTAGCGGAAGCCCTCCCCGGGCTGGTGCGCCAGCGGCAGGGTGGCCAGGCACCGCAGCCATTCGTCGGCGCCCACGTCCACCGTCTGGTCCGGGCTGGCGGAGACCCCCAGGTCCACCATGCGCCGGGCCAGGGGAGAGTCCGTCATCTCCATGCCGTAACCGCCGCCGTTGACCAGCAGGTCCCGCACGGTGATCTCGCGGTCCGCGGGCACGACGTCGGACAGCTCGGCATCGTGGGCCCGCAGCACCGTGCGCTCGGCCAGTTCGGGCAGCCACCGCAGGACGGGGTCCTCCAGGGAGAGCTCGCCCTCCTGCACCGCGATGAGGGTCGCCGCGGCGGTGAGGGGCTTGGTCATGGACTGGATGCGCATGAGCGCATCCGGGCGCATGGGTGGGCCGTCCTCGGCCATGGATCCGGCGCACACCACCGTGGAGCCCTCCCAGGATGTGCCGGCGCCGCTGACGACGAGGAGGGCCCCGGGCACCGTTCCGTCCTCGACGAGCCGTTGCAGGAACTCCTCGAGGGGTGCGGCGGTCCCGGCCGTGTCGGTGGTCCCGGTCATGGTCTCCTCCGTCCCCGCGCGCTTTTGACGTGCGCTCCGCGTCCGAGGAGCGTACCGACCGCCGCGGACGGGCCGGAAGGCCTCAGGGCGAGCGCAGGTGCGCTCGCCGCCCGGCCACGGCGGCCACCACGAGCACCGCGGCGACGGAAGCGGTGACGCCGAACAGCCCGGACCACTGGCCCGCGTCCGCGAAGGGACCGGCGGCCAGGGTGCCCACGGCGCTGCCGGCGAACAGGGAGGCGGCGAACAACGCGACGGCGGTGCCGCGCAGGGCGGGCAGCACCTCGGTGGCCCAGGCCTGCAGGGAGGTGTGCAGCAGCGCCCACGTCCAGCCGAGCAGCAGCGCGGCGGCCACCACAGTGCCCACCGAGACGTGGACGGCGACGGCGGCGTACCCGGCCACCAGCCCCGCCCCGCCGAGGGCCATGATCACCGGCCGGGACAGGCGCCGGGCCAACGGGCGGACGAGCCGGCTCGAGACCAGGGTGGACAGGCCGTAGCTGGCCACGGCCAGTCCGGCGGTGGTCGCGTCCAGGCCCTGGTCCTGCAGGGCGGGGGCGAGCAGGGTGAGGATGCCGAGCACCACGGCGCCCTCGGTGAACACCAGGACCATGATCAGCAGCATCCACCGGTCGGACAGCGCCGTGGTGATCGCGCGCCACAGCCCGGTGGGTTCCGCGAGGCCGGGGTCGGGCCGGCCGCGCAGGGCGAGCAGGCAGAACAGGGCGAGCACGGGCGGGATCGCGAACATCAGCCGCCAGCCCACGGTCTCGCCGATGAAGCCGGCCGCGGCGGTGGCCAGCGCGGTGCCGACGGCGACCGCGGACATGTTGTCCGCCAGCGCGCCGTGCCGGTGCGGGCCGGGGACGGTGTCCCCGATGTACGTGATGGCGGTGGGGATGATCCCGCCGAAGAAGACCCCGGTCAGGGCGCGGGCCACGATCAGCAGGGCGAGGTTCGGCGCCAGGGCCGAGAGGATCCCGGTGACCGCGGCGCCGAGCAGCGCCACGCGCATCAACCGCATCCGGCCGAACCGGTCGGACAGGGTGCCCCACACCGGTTGCGTGAACCCGTAGGCCAGGAAGTAGACGCCGGCCACCGCCAGGGCCTGGGCGAGGGAGGCGCCCAGGTCCGTGGCGAGCACGACCAGCAGCGGGGAGACCGCGAAGCGGTCGAAGCTGGAGGTGAAGGAGGCCAGGGCGACGCCGGCCGGCGGCCGGATGGGGCGGGGGCCGGCGTCGTGGTCCGCCGGGACGGGCTGCGGTGCGGAGCGCGGAAGGGGAGGGGTCACAACAGGCCAAGGTACGCGATGGCCGTTCGGGCACCTCGCAGGATCTCGTCCCGGCGTGGACCACGCTCTACCAACAGGGCTGGTTCTCCTTCGATGAGCTCGTGCAGTTCCATGGCTTCGACCAGGTGGGGCCTACTCCTGCACGTCCACCACGAGTCCCTCCAGGCCCTTGTCCGCATCGGCGATGATCCCGGCCTCCTCGGTGGCCTGGGCGCCGCGTTCCATGGCCTGGTCCGGGAAACCCCAGCCGAACTTCGTCAGGATCATCGTCTTCGCCGTGGCCGGATCGATCTCCGTGAAGTTGGACAGCTCGGTGCGGAACTCCTCCGGGTTCTCGGTGGCGTACTCCTGGGATCTCTTGACGACCTCAACGAAATCCTTGACGAACTGGGGGTCCTCCGCCCACTTCTGCTCCGAGGTGAGGTAGACCGCCGTCACGAACTCGGGGTCCACGTCGATGTACGGGTCGGCGATCAATCGGTGGCCGGCATCCTTGGCGTTGCCGAGGAAGGGCTCCGAGGTCGAGATGGCGTCCACGTCGCCGCGTTCCATGGCCGGTTGCATGTCCGGCAGCGGGAGCTCCAGGAAGTTCACCGTGTCCGGGTCGCCACCAGCCTTCTTGACGGACTGCCTGATGGCCGCCTCGTGCAGGCCCTTCACGGCGTTCACCGCCACGGACCTGCCCTCCAGGTCCCCGGCGTCCTCGATCGTGGAGTCCTCGGGGACGACGATGCCCCCGTGGTCTGCTCCGGGCTCACCCGTGGTCCGCCCGCCCTCGGCGACGGCGATGACGGGCAGGCCCTTCTCCCGGGCCTGGAAGGCATTGACGCTGCCGGTGTAGACGACGTCGTACTGATCCTGCAGCAGGGCCGGGATGGAGACCGAGCTGCCCGGGGTGAACTGGATGTCGATCGTCATCCCCTTCTCGGCGAAGAAGCCCTTCTCCTCGCCCAGATAGATGGCCGCCACGTCGACCACGGGGACGGCGGCCACGTGGACGGTCTGCAGGTCGCCGTCGGGGGTGTCCGATGAGCCGGCCTGGGAGGCGGTAGGAGCGTCCGCCCCGGCCGCGGCGCTGGAGGACGTCGCTGCCCCGGAGGGGCTGCCGGAACCGCAGCCGGTGAGCAACAGCATGGACGCGGCCACCGTGGCGAGCGCGACGTGGGTTCTCTTCATGGCTACCTGCCTTCAGGGTCACAGCAATGGGCGTCACAACTTGAGTTGCAATTGCAACGAGTGTCGCACCTCACATACGATTCGACAAGTACCCCTCACCGTGACGTCGGCTCCGCGGGCCTTGGCTGCGGGGGCGACGAGGAAGCCTGTTCAGGGAAGGAGGCGCAGTTCAGGAACCGTGCAGCGACGGCGGGTTGTTCATGAGCGGGATGTTCTCGTACATCCGGCGCAGGAACGACTGCAGTTGTGCCCGTTCCTCGGTGGTGAACCCGTGGACCATCAGGTCGGCCCGCTCGAGTGCGACGGGCAGGACCGCGTCATGGACCTCCGCGCCCTTGGCGGTCAGGTACAGGCGGCGGCGGGGGCCATCCTGCTCCCAGCAGATGAGGTCCTTGTCCCTCAGGCGCTGGAGCCGACGGCTGACCACCGACTTGTCCAGGGCGACCTGTTCCGAGACGTCCACCGCCTGGCACCCCGGGCGGTTGGACAGGGTGGACAGGATGGCGAAGTCCGGGGAGGTGACACCGAAGCGCTCGTTGTAGATGCGGGATCCACCCCAGACGTGGGCGTTGTCCACCAGGGAC
The DNA here is from genome assembly GCF_937871995.1 of uncultured Citricoccus sp. Taxonomy (NCBI): domain Bacteria; kingdom Bacillati; phylum Actinomycetota; class Actinomycetes; order Micrococcales; family Micrococcaceae; genus Citricoccus; species uncultured Citricoccus sp. The sequence goes on from NZ_CALMQR010000016.1 coordinate 73,850, forward strand.
AGGTAGGCCGGGGTGAACGTCTCCCGGTCGATCGTGTGATCGAGAGGGGTGCGAATCGGTTCGGAGGGCATGTGGCCCATCCAACCACCAGTGAGAACCGTTCCAGACCGAAGGGCACCATGAAGAAGCTCATCAACAATCCGCGCTCCGTCGTCGTCGAGTCGCTGTCCGGGCTGGTGCGGTTGAACCCGCACCTGCGCCTCCTGGAGGGCACCCGGACCGTGGTGGACGCGGGGGCTGCCGGGCGTGGGACCGTGGCGGTCCTCTCCGGCGGCGGGGCGGGTCACGAACCGGCCCACGCCGGGTTCGTGGGTCCCGGCATGCTCACCGGGGCCGTGTCCGGCGAGGTGTTCACGTCACCTTCGGTGGACGACGTCCTCGTGGGAATCCGCGCCGTGGATTCCGGCGCCGGGGTCCTGCTCGTGGTCAAGAACTACACCGGGGACCGGTTGAACTTCGGTCTGGCGGCGGAGATCGCCCGTGCCGACGGCATCGACGTCCGGATGGTGGTCGTGGCCGACGACGTGGCACTGGGCGAGTCGGTGGACCATGCGGGTCACCGCGGGATCGCCGGCACGGTCCTCGTGCACAAGGTCGCCGGGGCGGCCGCCGCGGCGGGACTGGGCCTGGACGCCGTGGCCGACGCCGCGCAGAGGGCCTCTGGGGGCCTCGCCACCATGGGCGTGGCCCTCGGTTCGTGTACGGTCCCGGCAGCCGGCACGCCCAGTTTCGAGCTCGGCGGGGAGGAGGTCGAGTGGGGCCTCGGCATCCACGGTGAGCAGGGCGTGGAGCGGTCCGGGGTGTCCTCCGCCTCGGAAACCGTGGACCGCCTGCTGACGGCCTGCCTGGCCGCCGGGCGGGCGGCCGAGGGGCAGCCCGTGGCCCTGCTGGTCAACAACCTGGGCGGCAGCTCGGCCATGGAGGTGTCCGTGGTCACCGACGCCGCACTGTCCTGGCTCCAGGCCCGGGGCGTCACCGTGGCCAGGGCCTGGTCCGGGGCGTTCCTCACTGCCATGGAGATGCCCGGGGTCTCGCTGTCCGTGGTGGCCGTGGACGAGGACCTGCTGGGGTACCTGGACGCACCCGTCCGGACCGCTGCCTGGCCCACGGGATCGGGCGAGATCAACCCGTCCCCGAACCTCGCGGCACCGGTGGCGGAGTCCGCGGCCCGCGAGGGGGCGGAGCTGTCCGGTCCGGGGCGCTTCATCCTGGAGGCGGTCCTGGAGGCGCTCGAGCGTGCGGAACCCGAACTGACCGCCATGGACCAGCAGGTGGGCGACGGCGACCTCGGCCATAGCCTCGAGCGTGGCGCCCGGACGGTGCGTGAGGAGGGCGCGGCCCTGCCGGCCCGTCCGGACCGATTGTTGCGCCGGATCTCAGCACTGGCCCGCAGGAGCATCGGGGGCACGTCGGGACCCCTGTACGCGGTCTTCCTGCTCAAAGCCTCCGAGGCGCTGCACGGCATCGAGGAACCGCAGGCCGGGGACTGGGCCCGGGCGCTGACCCGGGGGCTGGAGGGGATCCAGGACCTCGGTGGGGCGAGGCCCGGGGACCGGACCATGCTGGATGCCCTGGCGCCGGCGGCCGGGGCCCTGGCCGATGCCGCCGACCAGCCGCTGGCGACGGCGCTCCGGGCGTCCGCGGAGGCTGCCCGGTCCGGGGCCGAGGCGACGGCGGACATGGCGCCGCGGATGGGTCGGTCCAGTTATGCGGGGGACCGGGTCAGGGGACACGTGGACCCGGGCGCCTGGGCCGTGCACCTCTGGCTGGCGGCCGCGGCGCAGGCCGCCGCGACGGTGGACGCGACGGTGGACGTGGAGCCCTCCGCGCGTCCCTCATGACCGCCCACCGGACCCGTCTATGGAGTCCGGTGGGTGCGGGTCACCTCAGCGTCGCGCGCATCGGGAGAGAGGTGTAACCGCGCAGCCAGTGGTTGACCTTCGGCACCGGTTCACCGGTGAGCTCGAAGGACCGGACTCGTGTGGCGAAGGCCCTCAGCAGGCTCTCGGCCTCCATCCGGGCCATCATCTGGCCCACGCACGCGTGGATCCCGTATCCGAAGGCCGCGTGGCCCCGGACGTCCCGGGTGATGTCGAACTCGGTGGGCCGGTCCCACGCGCGGGGATCCCGGTTGGCCGCGCTGACGCAGTTGATGACCTTCTGCTCCGGCTCGAGCACCACGCCGCCGAGCTCCGTGCGGATGCCCACCGTGCGACCGATGTAGGGGCTGGGGGCGTGATAGCGCAGGGTCTCCTCGAAGACTGCGCGAGCCTTCGACGGGTCCGCCGAGAAGGCCTCCCACGCCGCCGGGGTGCGGGACAGGGCCAGCAGGGCGTTGCCGATCCCGAGCATCGTGGTGTCCAGCCCCGCGGACAGGAAGGTGCGGACCAGCAGCCCGGCCGACTCCTCGGTGATCGTGCCCGCGTCGGCGGCGGCGAAGATCCTGCCGGCGAGCCTGGACTCGTCGATGTTCTCCCGGCGCATCTGCCAGTCGACGTACTCCTTCGCCTCGCTGGCCTGGGCCACGGCCTCCTCGTACAGGGCATCCTTCGGTCCCATGGCCTGGAAGTTGAGGTTGGCGTACGTCAGCAGGTGCTGCCGCCCCTCCGGTGCCAGCCCGACGGCGTCCGGCAGCACCCGGAGGGGGTACGCCTCTGCCAGGTCCGTGACGGCATCGAACTCACCGCGGCTGCAGACCTCGTCCACCACGTCGAAGGCGGCGGCCTGGAACTCCTCCTGGAGCTGCTTCACCACCTTCAGGGACAGCACGGAGTTCATGACCTTGCGGGTCACGGTGTGCTGGGGCCGGTCCTGTTCCAGGATCGCGCTCGCGGTACGCCAGTTCTGTTCCCGCGCGGTATTGGTCAGCCCGGTGCCGTGGGAGGAGATGAAGACCTCGTGGTTCTCGAAGATCTCCTGCACCAGTTCGGCCCGTCCCGTGGCCCAGACGCCGTGGGACTCCAGCCACACCAGGGGGCCGGCCTCCCGAATGACGTCCTCCACGGGGAAGGGGTCCTTCAGCGAGGCGACGGAGAACGGGTCCACGTCCAGGGTCGGGGTGCCTCCCGCGATGGCGGTCATGGGTCTTCTCTTTCAGCCGGGCGATCACTTCAAGTTGCAATTGCAACTCAGTGTTGCACGGCTCACTCCGTCAGGCAACGTCTTCGGGCTCCGTGGGAGCCGCGTCCGCTCGCAGGAGCGTCGTCGCGGCCTCACGCCGGGTGGCGATCGCCTGGATGCGGGGCTCGAGGGAGGCGTGCAGGAAGTTCACCAGTTCGGTGACGCGGCGTGGCGGGCGGCGGCGTTCCGCCGGGGCGAGCCAGGTCATGTACACCGTGACCCGTTCCGCGTCGACGAGGGGGATCTCCACGACCTCGTGACCGTCCACGGTCCACGGTGAGGCGTCGGGTTGGACGAGGACGGAGATACCGAGCCCCTTGCCGACCAGTGCCCGGGTCAGCGGCAGGGACGAGGTCACCCAGGCGATCCTCGGGTCGTTCTCCGTCAGTTCCAGGACGCGCCGGGTGTTGAGCATGCTCGGGGCATCGCCGAGCAGGATCAGCGGTTCCTCGGCGATGTCGGCCTTCGTCAGTTCCTGCCGGCCCGCCAACCGGTGCCCTGCCGGGAGCAGGACATGGGTGGGCCGGGTGAGCACCGGTTGGTGGCTGATGCCCTCGGGTGTCTCCAGAAGGTAGGTGAAACCCACGTCGATGGTCCCCGCCGTCAGGCCCGCCAGGAGGTCTGCGTGTCGCACCTCCTCGAAGGACAGCTCCACACCGGGATGTTCCGCCGCGAAGTCCCCCAGGATCGTCGGCAGGATGTAGGGCGCCAGGGTCTGGTAGATGCCCACGGTGAGGGGACCGCGCAGGTGGCCGTCCCTCTCCTGCAGGACGCGGCCGGCCTCGTCTGCCGCCCGCAGGATGGCGCGGGCCTCACGATGCAGTTGACGCCCGGCCGCCGTCGGCCACACGCCGTGGGCCCTGCGGCGGACCAGCAGGTGCTGGCCGATCTGCCGCTCGAGCTCGTCGACGGCGGCGGACACCGACGACTGGGCCGTCGTCAGCTCCCGTGCGGCCGCGGACAGCGAACCGGCGCGGACGACGGCGTCGAAGACCTCGAGCTGTCGCAGGGTGAAGGGGAGGGGCACGGTCATCCTTTATCGACTCAACCGATGATGATTCCCTGATCTTTCCTGTTGTCGCGATGTGCTGTCCAGCGGACGATGGAGCGAAAGGCCCATCAATCCCCGCGGCCGCCCGTGCACTGCCCGGACGGGTCCGCGCACTCCAGGAGGCGGCATGCCCACCATCACGTATCACCAGGCCGACGGCCAGACCCAGGTCGTCGAGCTGGAGAAGCCGGCCCGCATCATGCAGGCGGCCTTGAGGAACGATGTGCCCGGGATCGTGGGGGAGTGCGGCGGCCAGGCGATGTGCGCCACCTGTCACGTCTACGTCCACGAGGACTACGTGGACGCGCTCCCGGAGATCGGGGAGGACGAGGAGGAGATGCTCGAGGTCACGGCCGCCGAGCGCGATGCCCGGCGTAGCCGGCTGGGGTGCCAGATCGAGGTCGGCACCCCTGGCCTGGAGTGTATTGAGGTCGACGTTCCTGACGAGCAGGTCTGAGCCGTGACCGAGACGCTGAACGGACACGTGAACGAGACCTCCTCGACCGCCCCCCGGGTCGACACCGCTGCGGACACCCCCGGTGTGGTCATCATCGGCGGTGGCCAGGCCGGCCTGCAGGCCGCGGCGTCGCTGCGGGACGAGGGGTTCGAAGGCTCGGTGACGATCGTGGCGGAGGAGCCGGGACTGCCCTATCAGCGGCCGCCGCTGTCCAAGGACTACCTCAGGCCCCGCCCGGAGGGCACGCCGGCGGAGCCGTTGCCGCTGCGTGGCCCGGGGTTCTGCGCGGAGCGGGGGATCACCCTGCTCGCCGGGGTCACCGCCACGGCCGTGGACCGGGTGACCAAGACCGTGCACATGGCGGACGGCACCGAGCTGCGCTACCAGTCCCTGGTGTTCGCCACCGGTGCCCGCAACCGTCAGTTGACCACGCCGGGCGTTGAGCTGCCGGGGATTCACGGGCTGCGCACCGTGGCCGATGCCCAGGCCCTGGGGGCAGCCCTGGGCGCCGCGCGGGACGTCGTGGTGATCGGCGCCGGGTTCATCGGCCTGGAGTTCGCGACGGCGGCCCTGGAGCGCGGCTGTCACGTCACCGTCCTGGAGTTCGCCCCGCGTCCGATGGGCCGGGCGCTCACCCCCGTGCTCGGGGACTGGTTCGCCGGCGCGCACCGGGGCCTGGGTATCGACCTGCGGCTGGGGGAGGGCATCGAGTCCTTCGAGGCCGGGGGCGATGGCCGGGTGGCCGTCGCCGTCTCGACCACGGGGGACCGGTACCCGGCCGACCTGGTGGTGGCCGGCGTCGGGGTCCAGCCCAACGACGGGCTGGCGGCGGCGGCCGGGCTGGAGACCGACAACGGGATCGTGGTCGATGCACACCTGCGCACCCGGGACCGGGATGCGTACGCGATCGGGGACTGTGCGAACTTCCCCTGCGTGCAGGCCGGGAGCCCGTTCAGGCTGGAGTCGGTGCAGAACGCCACCGACCAGGCCCGGCACGTGGCCCGGGTCATCCTCGGCGAGGAGAGCCCGTACACCGAACTGCCGTGGTTCTGGTCCACCCAGGGGCCGTTCCGGCTGCAGATGGCCAACATCGTCCGCCCGGACGACGAGACCCTGGTGGTCGGGGACCCCGAGGCCGCGACGTTCTCGGTGTTCTGTTTCCGGGACGGGATCCTGGCCGCGGTGGAGTCGGTGAACATGCCCGGTGACCACCTCGCGGCCCGCAAGATCCTCGCCCGGGGCATCACGATCACCCGTGAGCAGGCCCTGGCCGAGGGATTCAGCCTCCGGGCCGCCTGGAAGGAACACGCCACCGCACCGGTTCCCGCCTGAGCCCCGGATGCGGGCACCTGGTCATGAGCACCCCGAGGCCCGGACGCGGTACGGCATCGTGTACCCATCCGTCATCACTGAGAGGACTGGTCCGGGCGGGTGCGCAGGGTGCGATGTCCTCTCAGCGATGACAGAGGCTTCATCGGGAAGCCGAGAGAACGCTCCGGGTACGTTTCGCTGCTCTGGCACACACGGCGGCGCCGGCCACTGCCCCCGGCGAGGGGTGATGACCGGCGCCGCACGTGTGTGCCGTAGGGCCTCTGGCCTCAGGCGGCCGGCGGGGCCTCGTCCGCGTCCGGGGCAGGGCCGCCGGCCTTGAGGAGCCCGAGGGCGTGCGGTTCCTGGAAGTTGCGGAGTCCGATGGTGCCCATCTCGCGGCCGATGCCGGACTGCTTGATGCCGCCGAAGGGGGCGCGCTGGTCCAGCAGGGCCGGCCCGTGGGTGTTGTGGAAGACGTAGCCGGCCTGCAACCGGGACCCCACCTCGCGGGCGGTCTGCTCGTCCGCGGTCCACACCGAGTTGCACAGGCCGTACTGCGTGTCGTTGACCATCCGGATGCCGTCCTCGACGTCCTCGAAGGTGATGATCGGGATGGTCGGGCCGAACTGCTCCTCGGTGACCACGCGCAGGGAGGGGTCCGGGTCCAGGACGAGCGAGGGGGGCATGAAGTTGCCCTCCGCCCAGTCGCCCCCGGGCAGCTGCCCGAACTCACGGACGTCGGCGCCGGCGTCCTTGGCCTCCTGGACCAGCTCGGTGACGAACTGCAGCTGGGCCCTCTGGTGGAACGGGCCCATGGTGGTGGCCGGGTCCGAGGCCGGGCCGATCTGCACCTGCTCCAGGCGCCGCGTGAGCTCGGCGACCAGCTCGTCCCGCTTGGAGGAGTGGACGTAGATGCGCTTGGCGTTCATGCACACCTGGCCCGTGGTGCCGAAGATCCCCATGAACAGCAGGTCCAGGCCCTGCTCGGTGAACTCGGCGTCGGGCAGGATCAGGACCGCGTCGTTGCCGCCCAGCTCCAGGGTGACATTGGTCAGGGACTCGGCGGCCATGGCCATGATGCGCTTGCCGCCGCGCACGGAGCCGGTGAAGCAGACCTTGGCCACGTCCTCGTTGGAGACCAGGGCCTCGCCGATCTCGGCGTCCTCGCCGGTGACCACGTTGAGCACCCCGGCCGGCAACCGCTCGGCCATGCGCTGCACGGCGCGGGTGGTGGCCAGCGGGCAGGAGGGCGGCGGCTTGACCACCACGGTGTTCCCGGCCATCAGGGCGTAGGGCAGCGAGGCGCCGAGGATGGCGATGGGCCAGTTGAACGGGACGATGATGGTCACCACGCCCATGGGCTTGTGGGAGACGAGCACCTCGGTGGGCGGGCCGGGCAGGGTCTCGACGGCGTCGACCTCCTCGACCAGGCCGCAGGCGAGCTCGGTGCGCTGGACCAGTCCCATCAGGTCGAAGGTGGACTCGCCCACGACCTTGCCGTTCTCGGCGGACAGGATCGCGGCCTCGGTCTCGGAGTCCTGCATGATCGCGTCCGCGGCCCCGGCCAGGTGTGCCGCGCGTTCTTCGGCGGAGAGACCGGCCCAGGCCGGGAAGGCGGCCTTCGCCGCGGCCACGGCCTCCAGGGCCTGCTCCCGGGTGGCGGCGGCGGCCTCGCCGACCACCTCGGCCGGACGGGCCGGGTTGGTGATCGTCAGCGTGCGCTCCGCCGGATGCTCCCGGCCGCCGTAGAACAGCGGGGTGCGGACCGGGGCCTCGGTCGATGCCGCGGGATGAGGGCTGGTGCTGGTGTCGGTCATGGCGCCTCTTTCGGGACAGGAATAGGCAGGGGGACTGGCGATAAACGAATAGTTACTGATCAGAACCGGGATTCCTCATGAGACAACGTCCCGGCGGAGCGGTGTGCGCAGGCAGCGGCTAAATCACTCTCTCGATAGTGAACCAAGGTGAGCTGGGTCACGTCAAGGGCGCACGGCCGGGAGTGGCGCGCTCGGCGGAGGCGCTCGTGAAGAAGCGTGTGAACCCGCAGGTCGGAGCGCTGTCGAAGAGATTGCGCAGAATTGAGTGAATTGCCCCTTGTCTCCGAAGTGTGCGACCCGTAGTCTCCTCGGTGACATAAATCACGTTTCAGCGATGTCGCTGGAATATCGAATTCCCTTGGGGGATCAAATGCCACAGACGATCACTCGTCCTGCTCTCAGCGTCACCAAACTCGAAGACAAGGCGTATGAGCTGCGGGAGAAATTGCTTCTTCTCTGCGGAGAATACGACGGTGCCGTCCACATCGGAGGAGACCTTTCCTCGGCGGACATATTCACGTTGTTGTTCCAGTACGGCATGCACGTCGACCCGCAGGACCTGCGGAACCCCGAGCGCGACCGGTTCGTGCTGAGCAAGGGCCATGCCGCCGTCTGCATGTACATCGCCATGGCCATCCGCGGCTTCTTCGACTACGAGGAGATCGTCCGGACCTACGGCCGGCTCGACTCCGCCTACGGCATGCACCCCTGCAAGGTGCAGCTGCCGGGGGTGGAGGTCTCCACCGGCTCCCTGGGCCACGGCCTGCCGCTGGCCACCGGGATGGCCCTGCACGGGCGGCGCAACGCCATGGCGCACCGGGTCTTCACCCTGATGGGGGACGGAGAGACCGGGGAGGGGTCCGTGTGGGAGGCCGCCCTGGCCGCGCGCAGCAACGACCTGGGCAACCTCGTGGCCTTCATCGACCGCAACCGCCAGCTGATGACCAGCTTCTCCGAGGAGCGCGTGAGGCTCGAGCCGTACCCGGACAAGTGGCGGGCCTTCGGCTGGAACGTGATCGAGGTCGACGGGCATGACATGGGCGCACTGGTCGAGGCCTTCGACGCCCTCCCGGACCCTGACTCGGACACCCCCACGGTGGTCATCTGCGAGACCGTCAAGGGCAAGGGCGTGGACTTCATGGAGCGGAACCTGGCCTGGCATGCCGGCTCGCTCAACGACAAGGACCTGCAGCGGGCCCTGGCCTCGCTGGCCGACGGACGAAAGGCGGCATGACCATGGCGGCCACCACCGAACAGATCACCTCGTTCACCTTCGGGGACCTGCTCTCCTCGCGCACGGTCATCGGCCAGACGCTCAAGGAGCTCGGGCAGGACCATGACAACCTGTGGGTGCTCACCCCGGACATCGGGGCCACCCTCGTGGAGTTCCGGGACACCTACCCGGACCGGTTCGTGGACGTCGGGCTGTCCGAGCAGGCCTGCGTCGGCATCGCCGCGGGCCTGGCCGCGGAGGGCAACATCCCCGTGGTCTCCGGCATGCTCCCGTTCCTGAGCATGCGCGCCCTCGAACAGGTGCGCTCGGACATCTGCTATCCCAACCTGCCGGTGAAGATCGTCGGCACGCACGGAGGCCTCGTCGGCAACGGCGGCTCCACGCACTACGCCGTGGAGGACCTGGGCCTGATGACCTCCCTGGTGAACATGACCGTCACCTCCATCGGCGACCCGCTCATGGTCGGCGAGGTGCTGCGCCAGTCCATGGACATGACCGGCCCCCTGTACATCCGCCTCGCCGTCGGCAAGAAGGACAAGGTCGTCTACGAACCCGGCAGCGTGCGGATCGAGATCGGCAAGGGCATCACGGCCCGGGAGGGCGGCGACCTGACGATCTTCGCCCACGGTGAGACCGTCTCCCAGGCCCTGGAGGCGGCCGAGGTCCTCGCCGCCGAGCACGGCCTCGACGCCCGCGTGGTGGACATGTTCACCCTCAAGCCGATCGACGAGGACCTCGTCCTGCGCTGCGCAGAGGAGACGGGCCGGTTCGTGGTGGTCGAGGACCACCTGGCCTACGGCGGCCTGGCCTCGCGGATCTCCGACGTCCTCGTGGACCGCGGCGTCCGGCTCGAGGGCTTCCGGCGGCTCGGCATCCCGCAGGTGTTCGCCGGCTTCGGTGAGGACACCGAGCTGCGGGACAAGCACGGCTACGGCCTGACGGCCACGGTGGACGCGGCCCTCGCGGTCGCCGGCGCGAAGGGCGGGGCGTCATGACCACCACCTCGAGCATGACCGCCGCCGCCGGGGCGGCCACCGCGCCGCGGGAGGTGGAGACGGTCGCCGTCACGAGGATCGGCAGCCTGCGGGATCCCGACGCCGGCCGGCGCGGGGAGATCGGCGTCGTCGCCTTCCCCGCGGACGAGGTCGGCCCGGAGGACGTGCGCATCACCGTCGCCTACGCGGCGATCTGCGGTTCGGACCCCCACCTGGCCGAGGGGTTCTTCGGCACCGAGGTGCCGATCGGACTGGGCCACGAGATCTCCGGCGTCATCGCCGAGATCGGTTCCGCGGTGCGCCGCACGGACCTGGCCGTGGGGGACCGGGTGTCCGGCAACTTCATCCGGTTCTGCGGGACCTGCCCGCCCTGCCAGGACGGACGCCAGCAGTTCTGCAAGAACCTCGGCGAGTACAACCGCCCGGGCATGGCCCGATCGGTCGTCTGGCACGAGTCCCAGGTCTACCGGCTGCCGGACGGGGTCTCGCTGCTGAAGGGCTGCCTGCTGGAGCCGACGTCGGTGGCCGTGCGGATCGCGGACAAGACCCGGATCCGCCCGGGGGACCGCGTGGCGATCTGCGGGGGCGGGCCGATCGGCCAGCTGGCCCTGCAGCTGATGCACCGCTACGGGGCCACCTCGCTGACGATGATCGAGCCGATCGCCGAGCGGCGCGAGCTCGCCGGGCGCTTCGGGGCGCGCCACGTGGTCGACCCGACCGCCGAGTCCCTCCCCGAGCGCGCCCGGGAGATCACCGCGGGGGCGGGTTTCGACGTCGTGATCGACGCCTCGGGCTCCCGCCACGCGGTGGCCGGGCTCCTGGACATCGCCGCACCGGGCGGGACGGTGGTCTACGGGGCCATGTACCCCGAGGACTACGAGCTGCCCCTGAACCTCTCCGACCACCTGTACCGCAAGGAGCTCACCCTGACCGGGGTGTTCGTCTCCCCGTACACGTTCCCCCGGGCCGTGCGCCTGCTGGACGAACTGGACCTGGACCCCTTCCTGGAGTCCGTGATCGATCTCGAGCAGGCCGCCGAGGCCTTCCAGGTGCACCTGAGCGGCCGGTACCCGAAGGTCGTCATCCGCTGCAACGACCTCGCCGACCCCTCCGACGACCAGGTGGAGGGCCGATGAGCACCGCCACGGCAGACCCCGTCGTCCCCCAGGCGGAGCGACTGGCCCTGCGCGCGGAGGGGATCTCCAAGCACTTCGAGGGCGTCGCCGCGCTCACGGAGGCCCGCCTGGAGGTCCGGCCCGGGGAGATCCACGCCCTGCTCGGCGAGAACGGGGCCGGCAAGTCCACGCTGATCAAGGTCCTGACCGGGGTGCACCAGCCCGACGACGGCCGGATCGAGTCCGCCGGTGAGGAGGTCCGGTTCTCCGGGGTCCGGGACGCCCACCACTCCGGCGTGGTCGCCCTGTACCAGGAGACCTCGATCGTGCCGACCATCAGCGTCGCCGAGAACATCCTGCTGGGCGAACGGACCCCGAGCTCCGGCGGCCTCATCAGCTGGAACCGGCTCTACCGGGAGGCCCGCCGGCAGTTGGACCGCCTCAACCAGGGGCACATCCCGTTGCGCCGGCTGGCCGGGCGGCTCTCCCCGGTGCAGCAGACCATGGTCTCGGTGGCCCGGGCCCTGGCCGCGGACGCCCGCGTGCTGATCCTCGACGAGCCGACCGCCGCCCTGACGGACACCGAGATCAGGGACCTCTTCGCCGTACTCCGCGCCCTGCGCGCGGACGGCGTGGGGATCGTCTACGTCTCCCACCGCCTCGAGGAGGTCTTCGAGCTCTGCGACCGCGTGACCATCATGCGCAACGGTCAGACCATCGTGACCAGGGACGTGGCGGAGATGACGATCGACGAGGTCATCTCCACCATGGTCGGCCGCTCGGCCGAGGACCTGTTCCCCGAGCGGGGCACGGCCACGGACCGCGTGGTCCTCGAGGTGACCGGGCTGCACGGGAACAAGGTGAAGGACCTGTCCTTCTCGGCCCACGCGGGTGAGGTGCTCGGCATCGGCGGGCTGGCCGGCTCCGGCCGCAGCGAGCTGATGCGGTTGCTCGCCGGAGACCAGAGGCGCACGGAAGGAACCATCGCCGTGGAGGGCCGGGAGCTTGCCGGTTCGCGGGGCGTGGGCCGGGCCCTGGAGCACGGCATCGCCCTGGTGCCGGAGGAACGGCGCAGCCAGGGCGTCTCGCTGGGGGCCACGATCCAGGACAACATCGCCATCGCGAACCTCTCCCGGGTCAGCAACGCCGGCTGGGTCTCCGCCAGCGGCATCGCCAGGCTGGCCCGCGAGGGCATCGCCGACCTGCGCATCAAGACCCGCGGTCCGCGCCAGCAGGTCGGCCTGCTCTCCGGCGGGAACCAGCAGAAGGTCGTCCTGGCCAAGATGCTGGCCCGCCATCCGAGGGTCCTGCTCCTGGACGAACCCACGCGAGGCATCGACGTGGGGACCAAGGCGGAGATCTACCGGCTCATCCGCGCCCTCGCGGCGGCCGGCACCACCATCATCGCGGTGAGCTCCGAACTGCCCGAACTCATCGGGCTGTCCGACCGGATCCTCATCATGCACGAGGGGCGGGTCTCCGGAGAGGTGCCCGCAGCGGGCGCCGACGAGGAACTCCTCCTCTCCTATTGCTATGGAAGGAAGGCCTGAGATGGCCCAGACCACTGACACCGTCCCCGCCGTCGAGGTCCCGCAGGACAAGACGCAGATGTCCCAGATGCTGTGGCAGGGCGGGACGATCATCGCCCTGGTCGCGCTCATCGTCGTCTTCGGCATCCTGCGCCCCGCCGCGTTCCTGAGCTTCGGGAACATGACGAACATCCTCGCCCAGGTGGCCATCCTGACGATCATCGCCGCGGCCCAGACGGTCGTGATGGTCACCGGCCACTTCGACCTGTCCGTGGGTACCACGGCCACGCTCGCGGGCGCCACGGCGTCCGCACTGATGATCAACGGGATGCCCGTCTCCATGGCGATCGTCGTGGGCGTCCTCGTCGGGACCCTGGTCGGCATCGTCAACGGCATCCTCGTCGCCTACCTGGGGATCTCGGCGATCGTGGCCACGCTGGCCACGATGACCACGGTGGGCGGGCTGGCGTTCATCGTCACGGACGGCACCACGCTGTACGGCATGCCCGAGTCCTTCAACTGGATCGGCCAGACCCGTCTCGCCGGCATCCCGATGCCCGTGTTCTTCGCCCTGATCGTGGCCGCCGTCATCTGGGTCATCCTCCGGTACACCACGGTGGGCCGGCGCTGGTACGCCGTGGGCGGCAACTCCGAGGTGGCCAGGCTGTCCGGCGTGAACGTCCGCCTCAACGTCCTGCTGGCCTTCACCGTCGCCGGTTTCGCCTCGGCCCTGGGCGGCATCATCCTGGTCAGCCGGCTCTCCAGCGCCAGCTCCACCAGCGCCAACGACTACATGATGCTCGCGGTCGCGGCGGCCTTCCTCGGCATGACCCTGCTCAAGTCCGGGCAGGCCAACATCGGCGGCACCCTCGTGGGCGTCGGCATCATCGGCGTCCTGCAGAACGGCCTGAACATCGTGGGCGTCAACACCTACATCCAGCAGGTCCTCACCGGCATCATCATCATCGCCGCGGTGCTCATGTCCTCGCTGAAGTCCAAGAACGCCTGACCGGGCCCCTCCCCATCCCCACCCCCCACCGGCCGCTCCCGCGCGGCCCCATCCCCACGGAGAACACCATGCGTACCCGACTGACGATCACTGCAGGACTCCTCGCCGCCGGCCTGCTGGCGCTGACCGGATGCTCCGACGACCCCAACGCCGCTGCCGGCACCGGCGGCGCCGCTGACGACGGCGTCTTCAAGGTCGCCGCCTTCACCGCCGGCTACGGCACCCCGGGCGGCAAGCTGACCCTCGACAAGTTCGTCGAGGAGGGCAAGGCCAAGGGCTGGGACGTCACCCTGTACACCAGCGATTTCGACTACGACAAGATCAACTCGGACATGCAGTCCGCCATCACCCAGGGGGCGGACGTCATCCTGGCCGGGTTCCCCGACCCCCGGCAGATCGCCCCGCTCGTCAACGCCGCCGAGGGCGCCGAGATCCCGATCTTCTCGATCGACGGCGGCGTGGAGCCCAACGAGGACTTCGTGGAGGACGTGACCTTCGACCAGGACCAGCTCGCCGAACTCACGGTGGGCGCCCTGGACGAGGCCATGGGCGGTCTGCAGGGCAAGGACGTCATGGTCATCGGCCATGACCCGCACATCGGGATCATGACCCGCAGCAACCTGGCCATGGACATGCTCGAGGAGGCCGGCGCCAACATCGCCGGCGGCGAGATGAAGCAGGCACTGAACCCGGCCACCTCCCAGGAGGAGGCCCTGAAGTTCGTCACCGACTTCCTCCAGGCCAACCCGGAGGGCCTGGACGGCGTCTGGGTCGGCTGGGACCACGCCGCCCTCGGCGCCGCGCAGGCCATCAGTGAGGCCGGCCGGGACGACATCTACGTCACCGGGGTGGACGCCCTCGGCGTGGCCGTCGAGGAGATCAAGAAGGACGGGCCGTTCTACGCCTCCGTGCACCAGGACTGGTTCTCCGTGGTGGACCGCGTGGTGGAGGACATCGAGGCCTACCGCGCCGACGGCACCCTGCCGCAGGAGAACTTCGTGGAGGTCGAGGGCGAGCTGATCGACCGTGGCAACGCGGACGACTTCACCCCGTCCATGTGAACCCCGCCAACCACCACCACCGACGAGAAAGGCCTCTCATGACCACCACTGACCAGGGCTCACGCCCCGCCACCGGGACCGACCGGATCCTCGAGCTGTTCTCGATGCACGACGACGTCGTCGTGGTCACCGGAGCCTCGAGCGGCATCGGGCGGGCGGCCGCCGCGATCTACGCGGACGCGGGCGCCACGGTGGTCGTGCTGGGCCGGGACCAGTCCCGGCTGGACGAGGTCCGGGAGGCGATCACCGCCACCGGGGGGACCGCCCACGCCTACGCGGCCGACCTGGCCGAGGCCGGGGCCTTCGAACAGGTCCTGGAGCGGGTCGTGGCCGAGGTGGGCCGGCCGACCGTGGTGGTGGCCAATGCCGGCATCGCCGGGGGCGGCAGCTACCGGACCGAGGAGGGAGCCATCGGCCGGTACACGGACGAGGAGTGGCGCAACGTGGTGGCCACCAACCTCCACGGCACGTTCGAGACCGTCCGGGCCGCGGCCCGCGTGCTGCCCGACGGCGGCCGGATCCTGGTGACGTCCTCCACCGCGGGACTGCGGACGGACCCCATGGTCTCCTACGCCTACGGGGCCACGAAGGCCGGGATCATCAACCTGGCCCGTCAGGCGGCACTGGAACTGGCCCCGCGGGGCATCCGCGTGAACGTGATCGCCCCCGGCCCCTTCAAGGGGACCCGGATCGGCGGGGACGCCGTCCTGGACGAGGCCGGGGAGCGGATGTGGGAGGAGACCATCCCGCTGGCCCGCATGGGCACCATGGGGGAGATCCAGGCCCCGATGCTGTTCCTCGTGGCCCCCGGCAACTCCTTCGTCACCGGCGCCGTCCTGGCCGTGGACGGCGGGGCGCTGGCCCTGTCCCACACCATGTTCTGATCGCGCCCGGCGCGACCCCTGACACCGGTGGGGGTGCCCTGCCACGGCGGCACTCCCACCGGACCCAACGCATCCACCCCTCGCCACCCCTCCAAGGAGAACCCATGACCACCCTGCACGACAAAGTCCTGCTGATCACCGGCGGCGCCAGCGGCATCGGGCGGGCCACCGTCCTCCGCTGCGCCGAGAAGGGCGCCAGCGTGATCGTGGCCGACCTGAACCTGGAGGGTGCCCAGCAGGTGGCCGACGAGGTCACGGCCAAGGGCGGCCGGGCCCGCGCCGTGGCGGTGGACGTCTCGGACTTCGCCGCCGTCGAGCAGGCGGTCCAGTCCGCGGTGGACGCCTTCGGCCGCCTGGACGGGATCTTCAACAACGCGGGCATCGCCGGCGGCAGGCCGTTGCTGGACCATGACCCGGAACGGGACTACCACCCGATGATCCGGATCGACCAGGACGGGGTCTACTACGGGATCCTCGCCGCGGCCCGCCAGTTCGTGAGACAGGGCGGCGGCGGGGTCATCGTCAACACGTCCTCCATCTACGGTGAGCAGGCCGCCGAGCTCTCCTTCTCCTACAGCGCGGCCAAGGCGGCGGTCATCTCCTTCACCCGCTCCGCCGCCTACGAGCTGGCCGAGCACGGCACCCGCGTCCTGGCCATCACCCCCGGGCGTGCCAACACCGCCATCATCCAGCAGTTCCCGCAGCACCTGCGGGAGCTGTTCGCCTCGGAGCAGCTCCGGGACACGATGACGGAACCGGAGGAGATCGCCAACGTGGTGGCGTTCCTGTTCTCGGAGGACTCCAACGCCATGAACGGCACCGTGGTGCACGTGGACGACGGCTACTCCGTGTTCAAGCACCGCTTCGAACTCCCGGTGTTCTGAGGTGTCGGCCATGGCCACGGCCGAGGTCCAGGGCCGCCCGGGACTGGCGGTGGACCTGGCCTGCCAGAGTGCGGCCTTCACCACGGACCCGTTCAGCCCCGAGTTCGCCCGCAGCCTGCCGGTGCTGCGCGACGCCGGCTACCGGCGCGTGGTGCTGGGCCCGGTGGACCCGTCCAGCCGGGGCGTGGCGGACCTGGCCCGGCGGATCGGCGACGCCGGTCTGGCCCCCATCACCATGGCCGTCCAGTCCCCGGAGGCGAACGTCGGGTCCGAGGACCCGCACGTCCGGCGCCGGGGTTTCGAGCAGTTGCGGCGCTTCGTGGACCTGACCGCGAGGATGGGCGGGGACCAGCTGAACGGGGTGCCCTACGGGGTGCACGGGGACGCGGCGTCCCGGCCCTCCGGGGCCGACGTGGCGCGCGTCGCCGAACTCGTCGGGGACGTGGCGGAGGAGGCCGCCGCCGCGGGGATCATGATGACCTTCGAGGTCGTGAACCGCTACGAGACCTCCGTGCTCAACACCGCCGCCCAGGCCGTGCGCTTCGTGGAGCTGTCCGGTTCGCGCCACCTGAGGATCCACCTGGACACCTTCCACATGGCCATCGAGGAGGCCGACCTGGTGGGGGCCGTCGCCCACGCCCTGCCGTACCTGGGGTACCTGGAGTTCGGCCAGTCCTCCCGCGGACTGCTCTCGACCGGCAGCCTGGACCTGGCCCGCGTGCTCGAGGACACCCTGTCCCTGGGTTACACCGGGCGTTTCGGGGTGGAGGGGTTCAGCCGGTCCCTCATGCAGGAACCGGTGGCCGACGCACTGAGCATCTGGGACACCACGTTCGCCACGGGAGAGGAGTTCGTCCATGATGCCGCTGTTCTCTTCGCCCGCGACGCCGCCCGTACCGGGACCGGGAACCACCACCGCTCTGGCTAGATTGGGTGGCATGGTGCCCGAGCGTGATGACCTGCTGTCCTACCCCCGGCCCTCGGTGGCCGCGGACGTGGTCCTGCTGACGGTGGCCGACGGGGAACTCAAGGTCGTCCTGCGCCGCCGGGACGAGGGCCGTCATGCCGGGGAGTGGATGCTGCCGGGCACCATGTTGCGCGAGCGCGAACGCCTGGGCGATGCCGTGCTGAGGTGCCTGGAGACCAGGATGCACGTCCGGGGGCGCTCGCCGCGGCAGTTGCACGTCTTCGACGATCCGGACCGCGACGACCGGGGCTGGGTCCTGACGGTCACCCACCTGGACGTGGTGCCGCTGACCGAACTGGAACTGGCCCTGGAGCACGGCCACGGACAGTTGCGGGCGGTGGACCAGGTGCACGGGCTGCCGTTCAGCCACGACGAGATCATCGGCTGGGGCGTGCGGATGGTGCGGTGGGAGTACGGCCAGACGCCGGACCCCTGGTGCCTGCTGGACGACGAGTTCACCATGACCCAGCTGCGTCAGGTCCACGACGCCGTCGCGGGGGCCCCTCACCAGAAGGACACCTTCCGCCGGGCCATGGAACCCCAGCTGGAGGCCCTGGACATCCGGGCCATGCCGCCCGGTGGGAGCGGGCTGGGCCGGCCGGCCCGCGTCTACCGCCGGCGCCCGGACGGCTACCACCCCGTGCTCATCATGGCCTGAACGGCCTACGGTACGGAGCGGGGGCGTCCAGCCCGGACGCGGACGGTCCCGGCCCCATGACCCCGCAGCTCTCGGCTGCGGCGCCCTGCGACCCACGAGAACACAGGAGTTCCCCATGAAGATCGAAGCCCTCGTCGTCGAGGAGACCAACGCCCCCTTCACGAAGGAGGAACTGGAGCTGCAGCAGCCCGGCCCGGGCGAGGCCCTGGTGCGGGTGGTGGCCTCGGGCGTCTGCCACACGGACGCGATCACCCAGGCCGGTGACATGCCGCTGCCGCTGCCGGGCGTCCTCGGTCACGAGGGATCCGGCGTGGTGGAGGCCGTCGGCGAGGGCGTCACCTCCGTGGCGGTCGGTGACCACGTCATCATGGGCTGGCCCTACTGCGGGCAGTGCCGCAACTGCCGCCGCGGCGAGCACCGCTACTGTGAACTGCTCGGCCCGGCCGTGGTCAGCGGCCGGCGGTTCATCGGGCCCCAGGCCGGCACCTCCGCCTACACCCGCGCGGACGGGTCCTCGCTCTCCGGTCACTTCTTCGGCCAGTCCTCCTTCGCCACCTACTCACTGGCCAACGCCAACGCCCTGGTGACGGTGGACAAGGACGTGCCGCTGGACCTGGTCGGGGTGCTTGCCTGCGGCATCACCACCGGTGCCGGGGCGGTCCTGAACACCGCCCGGCCGCGTGCGGGGGAGTCGCTCGTGGTCTACGGGGCAGGCGCCGTCGGGCTGGCCGCCGTCATGGCCGCGCGGAACACCCCGGCCACCACCATCATCGCGATCGACCTGCACGACTCCCGGCTGGAGCTGGCCACCCGCTACGGTGCCACCCACGTCATCAACTCGCTGCACGAGAACGCCCTGGAGCGCATCCGGGAGATCTGCGGCGGCCCGGCCGACTACGCCCTGGACTGCACGGGTGTCATCCCCGTCATCGAGGAGGCCGCCGAGGCCGTGGGCATGCTCGGCACGCTCATCCTCATCGGTGGCGCCCCGGCCGGGGCCCGCTTCAGCCTGGACCACCTCGGCGCGCTGTGGGGCAAGCGCGTGGTCGGCACGCTCGGCGGCTCGGGCACCTCCCAGGAACTCATCCCCGCACTGATCGCGCTCTACCAGCAGGGCCGGTTCCCCTTCGACGAGCTCGTGCAGTTCTACGGCTTCGACCAGGTGGAGGACGCCTTCGCGGACAGCAAGTCCGGCACCACCATCAAGCCCGTGCTGCGTATCGGCCAGGCCTGACAGGGGAGGGACCGCCCACGGAGGACTCCTCCGCCAGAACGCACTGCGGCCCCGGACCCATGACGGGTTCCGGGGCCGCAGCCGCTGGTTCAGAGGGTGTGCCGGTCTACTTCAGGCCGTCCTTGAGGTCCTTGGCGGCGTCCTTGACGTTCTCGCCAGCCTGCTTGGCATGGCCCTCGGCGTTCTGGGCCTTGCCCTCTGCCTGCAGGTCGGGGTTGTCGGTGGCATCGCCAATCTTGTCCTTGGCGCCTCCAACAGCCTTGTCGGTCGCGTTGCTGATCTTGTCTCCGAGTCCCATGGGCACTCCCTTCTGTCGGCGATCAAGTCCTCTCACCCTATGCCCCACTGCGTGCGCGGGGAACCCTCCGGCCGGTGGTTTCCTCCATGGCGAACACACACGCCTGGACGGCTGGGGCTCGCTCGACCCGGGGTCACGCACGGCCGGCCCGCCGTCAGGTGATGCAGCGGGGGCGGGGCGGGGAACAGGCGCCGCGCCCAGTTCTCCCTGATGTCCGGGGCCCGGCATGGAGGCCTGGTCCTCCCAGCGAACATGTAGTCAGTACACGTAGAATCCTGGGTTCGCCCGTGGGTGTGCCGCTTGCTCCGCACCCTCCGTAGTGAGGGACGAGGGGCAGGACGGACGAGGAGGCCCTCATGCGCACCTTCGGGGTGGAAGAAGAACTCTTGCTGGTGGATGCCGGCACCGGCGAACCGTTGCCGGCCGGGGACTGGGCCGCCGCCCTGCAGGACGAGCCGGCGCCGACTGGCCACCAGGTGAGCGAGGAACTGCACGAGGAACAGCTCGAGGTCATCTCCCCGCCCCAGACCACCCTGGCCGGGCAGCTGGCCTCCATCCGTGCCGGGCGCGCACTGGCAGAGCGGACCGCCGCCCGGGTGGGCGGACGCGTGGTGGCCCTGCCCACGGCGCTGGGTCCGGTCTCCCCGCACCCGGTGCCGGGACTGCGCCACCGCAGGATCGCCACCAAGTTCGGTCTCACCGTGGCCGAACAGCTCACCAACGGCTTCCATATCCACGTGGGCGTCGACTCCCGCGCCGAGGGCGTGGCGGTGCTGGACCGGATCCGCGTCTGGCTGCCGACCCTGCTGGCCCTGAGCGCGAACTCCCCGTTCTGGCACGGGGACGACACCGGGTTCGCCTCGTACCGCTACCAGGTGTGGTCCCGGTGGCCCACCGCCGGGCCCACCGATGTCTTCGGCTCCCGGGACGCCTACGACCGCTACCGGTCGGCCCTGTTGGACACCCAGGTGCCGGTGGACGCTGACATGCTCTACTTCGACGCCCGCCTGTCCGAACACCACTCGACCGTGGCGATCCGGGTGGCCGACGTCTGCCTGGACGCGCATCATGCCGCGGTGATCGCCGCCCTCACCCGTGCCCTGGTGGAGACGGTCGCCCGCGCCTGGGCCGACGGGTCCCCGGCCATGCCCGTGCCGGCCGCGCTGCTGCGGGCCTGGTCCTGGCAGGCCAGCCGCAACGGGGTC
Source organism: uncultured Citricoccus sp. (assembly GCF_937871995.1). Classification (NCBI taxonomy): domain Bacteria; kingdom Bacillati; phylum Actinomycetota; class Actinomycetes; order Micrococcales; family Micrococcaceae; genus Citricoccus; species uncultured Citricoccus sp. Next base: position 94,679 of record NZ_CALMQR010000016.1, read on the forward strand.
GCCGGAGAGCTGATCGATCCGGCCACCGGCACCCCCGCACCCGCCGGGGACGTCATGATCCGCCTGCTCCACGTCGTGGGTCCGGTGCTGGCCGAGTATGGGGAGCGGTCGGCGATCGAGGCCGGGGTCGCGAAGATCCTGCGCGAGGGCACCGGTTCCCAGTACCAACGGGAGGTCTACGCCGAACGGCACAGCCTCGGCGACGTCATGACCGCCGCCCTGGCCGCGACCCACCAGGCCCCGCCCGGCCTCTCGGAGTCGCTCGTGCTGCCGCGCCCGGAGGACGACACCCCCCAGGGGGCACCGGCCGCCGTGTCGTAGGGCCCGAGGAGCGGGGCCTGCTGGTCCGCGTCCAAGTCACCGCCGGCCCCGGGGCGGGCTTCACCGCCCTGAGGGCACGCCGGCATCATCGTCTCCGGCTCCTCCGGCTCCTCCGGCACCGCGCAGCCCACCAGGGAGGCTGGCGTGGAGAACGGGGCTCTACAGAGCCGAGACGATCCAGATGATCAGGGCGATGGCCACCAGGATGCCGACGATGGTCCAGACAAGACTGCTACCACGCATGGTGTTCCTCCGTTCTCCGCGCTCTGCGGATCGTCAGTGATTATGGGCACATCAACCCCCTGCAGTTCTAGTTCAGGGGTGCTGTGAATCCCTACGCGGTGGCGGAGATCAGGCCGGGTCGATGCCCCGGCAGTGCTCACCGCCCTGAGCCGAGAGAACGACAGGCCCTGGCCAGGGAATCATCCGTGTCACCTCACATCGAGGACCGTTCGGTGTCTTGGCCAGGGCCTGTGTGTCTGCGCCGTTTCCTCCGGATCAGGGGTGTGCTCAGGAAGGCAGGCCAGCGCGGGCCGGCTGCTGTCCGTCTTCAGCGGCGGTGCGGTTCTGGAAGTGCGGGACCACTTCGTCGATGAACAGCTGCAGGGACTGCTTCTTCTGTTCGTGGCTGAGGGAGTTGTCGCTCCAGAAGCTGAACTCGTCCACGCCCAGGGCCTCGTAGTGCCTCAGCCGTTCCACCACTTCCGCCGGCGTACCGATCATCGCCGTGCGGTGCAGGGAGTCGGGGGTGAACTCGGCGCGCTCGGCGAACTTCTCCTCGGGGCTGGGCTCGAGGAAGCCATTGGCCGGGGCGGTCTTGTTGCCGAACCAGGCGTCGAAGGTGCGGTAGAACCGGTTGATGCCCTCTGCTGCCGGGCGCCAGGCATCGGGCTCGGACTCGGCGTGCACGTAGGTGTGGCGCAGGACCAGGATCTCGGGACGATCGACCTCGGGATGGTTGCCCACGGCGGTGTTGAACTTCTCGACGAGGTTCTCCACCTCCTCATCGTCCTTCATCAGGGGGGTGACCATGACGTTGCAGCCGTTGGCGACGGCGAAGTCGTGGGTGTCGGGATCGCGGGCGGCGATCCACATCGGTGGGGTCGGCTGCTGGATGGGCTTGGGGACAGAGGTGGAGGTGGGGAACTGCCAGATCTGACCATCGTGGGCATAGTCACCCTGCCACAGTGCACGGACGGCCGGGACGAGTTCGCGCAGGTAGTTTCCGCCCTCGGCGGCGGGCATGCCGCCGGACAGACGGTCGAACTCGAACTGGTAGGCGCCGCGCGCGAGGCCCACTTCGGCCCTGCCGCCGCTGATCACATCGAGCAGGGCAGTCTCGCCGGCGGCCCGGATGGGGTTCCAGAACGGCGCGATCAGGGTGCCGGCGCCGAGCCGAATGGTGGAGGTGCGAGCGGCCAGGTAGGCCAGCTGGGGCATGGGGCTGGGGGAGATCGTGTATTCCATCGAGTGGTGCTCGCCGATCCAGACGGTGCTGAATCCACCGGCCTCGGCCATCAGCGTCAATTCGGTGAGGTTCTGGAAGTGCTCCTGGTGGGAGAGCTGATCGTCCCACCGTTCCATGTGCACGAAGAGGGAGAAGCGCATGGGGCGGCCTTTCTGTCGGGGCGGCGTCCTCGCCGCCCTGCGGATGGGGGTTCTGCTGAAGGTCTGGGCGGGACCGGGACGGTATCCGCCCGGTTCGGTGGTCGGGTCAGGAGCCTGGCGTGGTCGCTCGCGCCTCGGCGATCGTCCGGTTTCCCCGTGACCAATGCTGTGGTTCTACTTCGCGGATGATGACCGTGATGTTCTCACTGGCGGCATCCACGGTCTTCTCGGCGACCTGGTGCACGCCGTCGATCAGGGCGCGTAGTTGTTCTGGAGTGCGGCCGGTGCCGATGGAGATCTCGATCAGGGGCATCGTGTCCTACCCCCGCATGATGAAGGGGTCCGCGACCGGCCCCTCGTCGGTGTTGATCCAGATGCTCTTGAGCCGGGTGTACTCGTGCATGGACTCCAGCCCGTGCTCGATCCCGACTCCGGAGGACTTGAAGCCCTGCCGGGGAGACATGGGGGACATGGCCCGGTAGGTGTTGATCCACACGGTTCCGGCATCCAGGTTCTGTGACATGCGCATGGCCCGGGACAGGTTCTGGGTCCACACGCCTGCGGCCAGCCCGTACTGGGTGTCGTTGGCCAGGTGCAGGACCTCTTCCTCGGTGTCGAAGGGCATGATGGCGGCCACCGGACCGAAGATCTCCTCCTTGTTGATGCGCATGTCATTGGTGGTCTCGGTCAGCAGCGCCGGCTGCAGGAAGTATCCGGGCAGGTCGATGTCCGGGCGCTGCCCGCCGTAATGCAGGTGCGCACCTTCCTTCGTGCCGATGTCGATGTAGGAACGAACCTTCTCCAGTTGGTCCTTGAAGGCCAGCGGGCCCAGCTCGGTCTCGTCCTGCAGGGGGTCACCGATCTTGATGCTCGCGGCCCGTGCGGTGACGCGCTCGAGCAACTCGTCGTAGACGCTGCGGTGGGCGAACACCCGTGCTCCGGCGATACAGGTCTGTCCGGCGGCCGCGAACACCCCGGCCACCACGCCCATGGCGGCGTTGGCCACGTTGGCGTCCTCGAACACGATGTTCGGGCTCTTGCCACCCAGTTCCAGGGTGGAACCGATGAAGCGGGAGGCGGTCTTGGCCGCGATGGCCGCTCCGGTGCCGGTGGATCCGGTGAAGGAGATCTTCGCCAGGCCCGGATGGTCCACCAGGGCCGCACCGGCCTCGGCGCCGAGGCCGGTGACGACGTTGACCACCCCGTCGGGGTACCCGGCCTCGTGGGCCAGTTCGGCCAGGCGCAGGATGGTGCGGGAGGTGTACTCGCTGGGCTTGATCACCAGGGTGTTGCCGGCGGCCAGGGCGGGGGAGAGCTTGGAGACCGTCAGCGTCAGGGGGGAATTCCACGGGGTGATCGCCCCGACCACCCCGAGGGGTTCACGCTGGGTGAAGTTGATCATGGCAGGGGACGTGGTGGGGATCTGTGATCCCTGCACCTTGTCGGCCAGCCCGGCGTAGTAATACAGGTACTCCGGCAGGGATCGCAGCTGACCGCGCATCTCGCGCAGCAGCTTGCCGTTGTCCAGGCTCTCGTAGCGGGCCAGTTCCTCAGCGTGCTCACCGATCAGATCGCCCAGCCGACGCAGCAGGTGGCCGCGCTGGGTGGGGGTGGTGCGGCGCCAGGACGTCGACTCGAAGGCCGTGCGGGCGGCGTCCACGGCAGCCGCGACGTCCTGGGCGTCACCGCGGGCGGCCTCATACAGCACCTCGAGGGTGGCAGGGTTGGTGCTCTCGAAGTACTCACCGCTTGCCGGCTCGCGGTGTTGCCCGCCGATGAAGTGAGTCAGCCGTTCAGCCATGATGGGCTCCTTCTGGGTGCTGTTCGCTGCTTGCGAGATGGTGCTGGAGGTGCTCGACGAGCACCTCGGGGCGTTCGGCCGGCAGCATGTGCCGGACCCCGGGGACGACGACGGCCCGGCCATGCGGGACCGCCGTCGCCAACCGGTGGGTCATCTCCGGGGTGGAGCCGGGGTCCAGTTCCCCGGTGACGGCCAGGGTGGGTGCGTGGATGCGATGCAGGTCAGGGGCGATCTGCTGGTCGCCGGTGGCGAAGACCGCATAGGCGTGCAGGTAGGACTGACGGTCGTTGGCCAACAGGGTGGCCCGGGTTGCCTGCCGTTGGGCGTCACTGACGGCCGCCTCCGGCGGATACCACCGGTCCAGGGCCCGGTCGACTCCGGTGGCAAAGTCCTCTCCAGCAGTCTCCAGGCGCCGACGGACCGCGGCGGACTCCTCGTCGGTGCGTCGGCAGACCGTGCTGATGCAGGTCAGGGTGACCACTCGGTCCGGGTGGTCCACGGCGATGCGCTGCGCGACCAGGGCACCCAGGGAGAACCCGACCAGATGCACCCGCGTCTCAGAGATCCGCTCCACTACGTTCTGCGCCATCTCCGCCAGGTCGGTGGGGCGCCGCAGGGGTGGCTGGCCACCGTGCCCTGGCAGGTCCAGTGCCTCGACCTGCAGGCCGGCGGCGTCCAAGAGGTCCACCACGGGGCCCCACATGGTGCGGTCCAGGCCGACCCCGTGCAGCAGCACCACGGGCACTGACTCAGTGGCCTCGGTCATCAGTCTGATCCCAGGGGCGCCAGGCGCTGGTGTGGCCGGCCCTGGGCCGCGCCGGCCAGGGCGATGAGGATCTCACCCGGATGCGGGGCGTCAGCGACGCGGACCTCCACGCTCTGGTGGTGGGAGCGGATGGTGGCGTCGGTGAAGTGCTTGAGCGGGATGTCGAAGACCGTGCCGGCCGCTGCACGCTTCTCCACGGCCGGCAGCAGCGTGGTGGCGTTGGCGGCGTTGCGGAAGTGGTCACCGAATTTCAGGGTGTGAATCAACGCCGAGCCGTGTTCGATCTCCCCCTCGAGGCCGACGATCGCGGCCTTGCCGTAGGCCTCCAGGGGGGCGTCCAGGGCTTCCATCACCCGAGGGGCCAGCAGCGCGCCCAGGTCGGAGGCGACCGCGTCGATCCCGGCGCTCAGGTTCTCCACGAAGCCCTGACCTGCCCACGGGTTGTCGATCACAGCAGCCACGATGACGACGCGTGCCGCCGGTTCGACGGCACGGCCGCCCTCCGAGAGGGTTTCCTCAACAAGGGTGGTGATCTTACGGACGTTCATGGGGTGATTCCTTTCAGGATGTCGGAGGTGATGACCTCATCGGTGGTGCGGTCCCCGATGCGGGCGTGGGGCCGGGGCCCGGAGGAGGCCACGGCGATCACGCAGATCTCGTCGGCATGCGGGGCGTCGGGCAGATGGACCTCCATCGCCTGGTAGTGGGCCCGGGACGCGGCGTGGGTCTTGTGCCACATCGGCACGCGCACCTGGCTGCCGGCGGTGGCGCGGCCGTCGGTGAAACAGATGATCGAGCTGCCCTGCAGGAACTCCCTGACCAGGTTCCCGAAGTAGGGCGTGTGGATGAGCGCGCCGCCGTGCTCGACTTCCCCGTGCAGACCGACGATCGCGGCCTTGCCGAAGGTCTGCACCTGGTCCGCTCCGCCGAGGGCCTTCAGGAGCCGGTCGCTGAGCAGTTTGGCCAGGACGGGTGCGACCCGGCGGGTATGCGACTCCAGGTCCTCGGTCGTGTCCGTGTCCAGCCAGGGATTGCGGACCACGGCCATGGCGCTGGCCTGCCTCAGCGGATGAGAGGGGGCGGACCCGCCCTCGGTCAGGATCTCGTCGCACACCGTGTGCAGGGCACGCACCCCCAGGGCCGTGGCGAGGCGTTCTAATGACTCGGTGGGGGCGGTCGGGGTGGCGGTGGCCGCCTTGGACTCAATGGTCATCGTGGTTCCTTGCTGCGAAGGTGGACGGGGTCACCCGGTGACGCCGGCTGCGCCGGTGTCCGTGTGTGCTTGTTCAGGGTCTGCGGGGGCGCTCTCCCAGGGGGCGTTGCCCTCGGGGATGCTCAGGGCGGCGTAACTGGAGGCGTGCACGTGCACGCGCATGGCCGATTCGGCCCCGATCGCGTCCTTGTGGCGGATGGCCTCCAGCACCGAGTGGTGTTCCCGGGTCGAGGCGGCCAGCCGGCCGGGGCGTTGGACGGTCGTGACCACGATGCGCTGATAGGCGAGTTGGTTCATCAGCCGCTCGTAGTGCTCCAACAGCTTGGCGTTGTCCGCCCCCCGGACGATCGTCCAGTGGAAGTCATGGACCAGCGAGGCATAGGCGGCTGCGTCGTCGTAGAGCACCGCCTCATCCGAACGCTTCAAATTCTCCGCGAGGCGATCCAGCTCCGGCACCGGCCCGCGGCGGGCCAGCAGTCCTGCGGCAAGACCCTCCAGGGACTCCTTGAGCTGGAACAGCTCCACGACCTCCCGGCGTGTGGGCACCCGAACAAAGGTCCCCACCCGGGGCCTGATCTCGACCAGTCCCTCGTTCTGCAACTGCTTGAGCACCTCGCGGATCGGCGTCCGGCTGACTCCGAATTCCTCGGCAAGCACGGCCTCGGGCATGAGCTCTCCCGGAGCGTACTGGCCGCTCAGGACCTTGGAACGCATCCGATGAAGCAACGAGGAACGGTCCTCCACCGCAGGTGCGGGGCTCTCGATCGTAGAGGTGGTCTGTGGCATGCCAGAAGATTCTCATGCATACAAGACGATGTCAATGGATCGCCCGGATCGAGCGATATAGCGCTGATTTCTGCGGTATTGACGGCTGTATGTGATGCACATTACTCTCTGTGGCATGCAAGAGGATCTGAAGAACGTCGTGATGGATACCTGGTGCGCCGCGTGGGATCACGGTCAGCTCGATGCCCTGGACGCGGTGCTGGCCGAGGACTATGTGCGCTACAGCGCCGCCAATGAACAGCCGTTGTCGCGTCAGCAGTACAAGGACCAGATCCGCGAGGTCCGGGCTGCCTTCCCCGATCTGACGACCACGGTCGACGCCCTCCTGCTCGACGGGGACCAGGCGGCCATGTTCTGGCACTCCGTCGGCACCTTCTCCGCCCCGCTTCACGACGTTCCCCCGACCGGCACCGTGGTGACAACCCGCGGTTCCAATGTCCTGACCTTCCGCGATGGGAAGATCGTCCGCGAGGAGGTCACCTGGGACGCCAGTGAACTGCTGGCCGACGTCGGGCTGCCGTCGCTGAAGTCCGCCTTCGAACCCGAAGACGTGGCCGCCGTCGTCGACAGCCCCGCCAACCCGGGGACCCCGCCGAGGGAAATGCTCAAGGCCTTCAACAAGCAGTTCATCACCGGAGTGACGGTGGTGGCCACCAAGGACGAGACCGGGGCCCCACGGGGGCTCGCGCTGAACTCGTACGTGTCCGTGTCCCTGGACCCGCCCCTGGTGCTGGTCTGTGTGCAGAAGACCTCGTCCACGTACCCGGCGTTGTTCCGGGCGTCGCATGTGGGGATCAGCATCATGTCCAGCACCCAGGGGGATGCGCTGTCGGTGTTCTCCTCGAAGGACAAGGACAAGTTCAGCCAGGTCGCCTGGCACGAGGGCCCGCAGGGCAGCCCGCTGATCGATGACTCCGCCGCCAGCCTGGAGATCGAGATCAAGGAACGCTTCCAGGCCCTGACCCACACCGTCTTCATCGGCCGGGTCCAGTACGCGGAGTCCACCGAAGACGCTCCCATCCTCTACAAGGCCGGCAAGTTCTACGACGGCCGAGGCCTGCAGCAGCTCTAGGCCACCCCACCCCGACCGTGGGTTCACCTGAGCCGGCGGCCCCCTTCCTTATTGGAGGACCCATGTACACCAACGACGACCGCCCGGACCGTACGCGCCGCAGTCGGGCAGAGCAGACGCTCTCCACGCCTGCGCGGGAGCAGGTATCCCGATCCGAGCCCGAGGGGCCTGAACTCCCCGGGCACGGCCTGGAGAAAACACCGATCACCGAGGCCATGCTGCGCGCGGAACTGCTCCGGAACCGGCCCGGGGCCGTGTTCTGGACCTCGATCGCCCTGATCGCCGCATTCATGCTGTGGGCGGCGCTGTCCCCCGAGAGCCTCGGCGGGGCCATGACCACGGCCATGAACGCGGTCGCCGCCAGCGTCGGCTGGTCCTACCTCCTGGTCACCCTTGGCTGCATCCTGATGCTGCTCTACTTCGCGTTCAGCCGCTTCGGCCGGATCCGCCTGGGCGGGGACCACGACCGCCCGGAGTTCAGCACGGTCGCCTGGCTGGCCATGATCCTCTCCGCCGTGATGGGCATCGGCCTGATCAGCTACGGAGTGGCCGAACCCATCTCGCACTTCGCCGCCCCACCCCACGGGCTGGCTGAACCCGGCACCATCGACGCCGCGGTGCGGGCCCTGCAGTTCTCCTACTTCGACTGGGGACCGCACGCCTGGGCGGTCTTCGGGGTCTTCGGTCTGGCCATCGCCTATTCCACCCACCGCCGCGGCAACACCGGCCTGGTCTCCCCCATGCTCCGACCCATCTTCGGTGACCGAATGGACGGCTGGCTCGGTCACGTGGTCGACGTCTTCGCCATCCTCGCCACCCTCTTCGGCACCACCACGTCCCTGGGCCTGGGCGCCTCGCAGATCAGCGAGGGCATGAACCGGGTCTTCGGGATCCCCACCGGAGTCCTGCCGCAGGTGCTCATCATCGCGGTCATCACCGTGCTCTTCACCCTCTCGGCCCTGTCCGGGGTGCACCGGGGCATCAAGTACCTCAGCCAGATCACCATGACCCTGACCACGCTCCTGGGCCTCTACGTGCTGTTCGCCGGTCCCACGAACTTCATCAGCAATCTGTTCTTCCGCTCCGTGGGCCAGTACCTCAGCGACTTCTTCCAGGTCAGCCTCATCACCCCCACCACCCCGGAGGATGTCCAGTGGTTCCAGTGGTGGACCTATTTCATGATGGCCTGGTGGCTGAGCTGGGGCGCCTTCGTCGGGGTCTTCCTGGCCAAGATCTCCCGCGGCCGGACCATCCGCGAGTTCGTCTTCGGGGTGATGGCCGTGCCCAGCCTGGTGTTCTTCATCTGGTTCACCATCTTCGGCGGCACCGCCATCCACGTCGACCTCTACGGCGGCGGACAGATCGGGGCGGCCGCCCTGGAGGACGTGAACTCCGCGTTCTTCGACATGCTCGGCCACTTGCCACTGGTGCAGATCACCTCGGTCATCGCGATCGTGCTGGTGGTGCTGTTCTTCGTCTCCGGAGCGGACGCCAACACTTTCGTGCTCAGCATGCTGTCCTCGCGCGGCACGCTCAATCCCACCCGCCCCGTGCTGACGGTCTGGGGCGTACTGACCGGCGTGTCCGCCATCCTCCTGCTGCTGGTCGGTGGACTGGCCGCCCTGCAGCAAGCCGCCATGCTCTCGGCGCTACCCTTCACGATCATCGTCGCCCTGCTGGCCGTGAGCCTGGTCCGCGAACTGCGCGCCGACCCCCAGTTCGACACCACCCTGCCCGTCAGACGAGAGGACCTGACCACCGCCGCCATCAGGACTCGGCCCAGTGAGGAGGCCAACCCCAGCCCCGAGCCCGACGCGACAGTGCCGAACTGATTCCACGGTCCTGCCCGCATAGGCCGAACCCAGCCCCGGCCCCCTGCCCCTCACCCCGAGGGAGGAGGGGGTCGGGGCTTTGGGACATCCAACCGTCAGCCGGCCCATGCTCCACCCGTGCGATACGTATCAGCGCCTCGATCGCGCGGAAAGGGCGAGGCCTATTTCGCGGCAGCGGCGGTAAAATAGGCCCTTATTCGCCTATGCGGCAGGCAAAGGAAGGCAGTGTGCGCATCAGCGATGTGGAACGGCGGTGCCTTCAGGTGGAAGGCACCGAATTCATGATCGAAACCCGGGGTTCGGGGTCCGATTGCTTCGTATTGGTGCCCGGAATCGGGATGTCCCCACGGTATTTTGTTCCCCTGGCCCGGGAACTAGCGGCCACGGCAACGGTGCACGCCATGCACCTGCCCGGCTTCGGTGCTGCACGGCGCCCGGTGCAGGCGTTGCCGATCCGGGAAACCGGCCGGTTGGCCGCGCAGGCGCTGCGGCAGCTACACGGGGGCCGGTTCATCGTCGTCGGACATTCCATGGGGTGTCTGACCGGGGTCGAAATGGCCCTGGCGGATCCGGCCGCGGTCCGGTCGCTGGTGCTGCTCGGGCCCTCTATCAACAGCCGGGAGCGGACCCTCCGCATGCAGCGACGGCGCCTGATCCAGGACACCCTCTGGGAGCCGCCCCAGGTGGCCTGGACGGCGGCCGGTGACTATCTCCGCTGCGGGCGCCGCTGGTACTACGCCAATGCGGCGTACATGATCGACTACCGGTTGGAGGAGCGGCTACCGCTGGTCCATGCCCCGATCGTCCTGGTGCGGGGCGAGCACGACCCCATCGCCCCGCGGTCGTGGCTGGCCGAGCTGGCGGCTGCCGGCACGGCGGCGGTCATGACGGAGATACCCGGCGAGGCCCATGCCGTGATGTACCGCAGCCCGGTAGCCGTGGCCCGGCATTGCCTTGACCTGGCAGCCAGATCGTGAAGCGCATCGCAAAGGCCGCTGCCCGGCTACCGGTTCGCGGTTGGTGGTGGCTGCTGGACTACTGCCATGCGGGCCTCAGGCAGGTGGATGGCGTGCTGTTCCGCACCGACCCGGCACCCTACCAGCAGGCACCGCGCGCAGACCGGCCGGTGCTTCTGATCCCCGGAGTCTACGAGAATTGGCAGTTCATGCACCGGATAGCCCGGACGCTGCATGCGGCCGGGCACCCGGTCCACGTGGTCCGCACCTTGGGCTACAACCGCGGCGAGCTGGGTCGGATGGCCGCGCTGGTCGCCGGTTACCTTCGGGAGGCCGACCTGCGCGACGTGACGATCGTGGCGCACAGCAAAGGCGGTCTGGTCGGCAAGCACGTGATGCTCTCGTCCACGTCGGCCGGGCGGATCCGGCACATGGTCGCCGTGAACAGCCCGTTTTCCGGATCCGTGTACGCCGGACTGTTCCTGGACCCGAGCATCCGGGCATTCTCGCCGCGCAACCGCGGCCTGCGTGCGCTGTCCGAAGACCGGTCCATCAACCACCGCATCACCTCGGTGTTCAGCACGTTCGACCCGCATATCCCCGTCGGGAGTCATTTGCCCGGTGCCAGGAACATCAAGCTGGATTCGGAAGGGCACTTCCGCACCCTCAACGATCCCTCGCTGCCGGAGATCCTGCTGCAGGCATTGGCTGAACCGGAGGATTCCAGTCCCTAGGGCCGAATCACGGGCAGCAGGGTCGAGGTCGCACGAGAATGCCGCACTGGACGACGGGGGCCTCGCCGCGCGTTCCGACCCTGAGCGCGGTGTGAATATTCGTGCCGGTGGGGTCCATCGGCTGCGCGCGGCGGTTGGCCGGAGGCTCCAGCGATACGGTGTCTGGCGCCGATGATGGCGAAGGTGGGGGTCAGCCTGCTGGGCCTGCTGCGGTGGTGCGGGCCAGGGCGGAGAATCTGGCGTCAACCAGGACTGTGTATCGCCCGGAGGGGCCTCGAGCCACATCTCATCTGCCGGGGGTGAGGCGCGCGGGCCCACCGCACAGCATGCTTCAGTCACCAGACTCCTGGCCCTCCCGTGGTGCCCCAGGAGCGGATCGGCCCAGGACGGGCCTGGAGGAGGCCACCATGCACTTCAAGAGCTCATCGGCCACAGGCGTTGTGGCTATCGGCGCTACCACGTTGTTGTTGGCCGTGGCGGCATGTACCGGCGGGGGCCCACAGGAAAGTACACCTGCACCGGCAAGTTCGACCGCCCAGGAGAGCACGCCCGCGCCGGAAAGCCCAGACCCGTCAGAGGGGGTTTCGCAGGCCTGCGCGTCCGCGGACCGTTTCGCTGATGCCCTCGTCGAGTTCCGGGCCACCCTGAAGCCCGAGTCCAGTCTCGAGCAGATCCGTATGGCGCGGGAGAAGGTGACCGCGTCCTTCGACGCCCTGGTGAGGGACGCGCGGGATCTTGCCCAGGACCGCGTGGCAGAGCTCGAGGCCAGCGTCAGTGAGCTCCGTGCCGCGGTCGCCGCGGTCCCGGATGACAGCGCCGTGCCCGAGGCCATCGTGTCCCTCCGGGACGAGGCAGACGACGTGCGTGCAGCGCTGCAGAACCTTCGGCGCGATATCACCTGCTAGCCGCACCCGGCCAGAATCCGCGCTGGGAGTGGCCGGGGCCGGTCGACCGCTGCGGATCGGTGTCATCGCCCTGGGCGCGTTCATCGTCTTCGTGATGGACCGGCCAGGCCCTGCAACCACCGTCTCCGTTCTGCTGCACGAACGACCAGGGAAAGGATCCTGCCTCGGTGCGGTGTGACAGGACTGACGCGTCGGGTACCCCACGCGGCTCCCGATGAGGTCCCGTCTGCCGACCGCGGACGCCCGGCTGTTTACTCGTCGCCTGCGGTCTCGGCCTGCGCCTCAAGACCGGTGGCGAAACCGAGCGCCTCGAAGAGGTGGGTGGCTGCCGCGACGACCCGCGGGGTGCCGATGATCGGGGCCACGGCGACGAGGATCCCCTGGACATCCTCCAGGGTGATACCGGCGTCTAGGGCTTCACCGGCATTGAGCAGATACGAGGCGGGCGGGGCGTCGACGGCCGCGAGTACCGCGATCCGCGCCAGCATCAACTCACGGGGATCAAGAGTGCAGTGGTCGATGGACGCGGCGGTGATCTCGGCGAGGGCGTCGATGACGGGGTTCTCGTCGTTGGCCATGGTCAAGTCTCCCTTCAGGGGTATTGGCGAATCTCCCGGCCGTGCACGGCCAGGGCGTAGATGATGAGGACGTCCAGGGCGATCAGGATGCAGCTCCACACCGGATAGGCGGCGATGAACGCGAAGCTGGCCAGCGCGCTGACCACGGCCAGCAGGATGCCGACGAGCCGCGCCCAGAACTGTCCCGCGAGGACTCCGATGCCGGCGACGAGGACCACGGTCCCGGCGATCAGGTGGACCCATCCCCAGGTGGTGTAGTCCAGGTGAATCGAGAGCCCCTGGGGGCCCACGAGGTAGTACTCGGAGTTGAACAGGGCGATGAGTCCCTGGATCGCATGGAAGGCCCCGAGCAGGATCATCAGGACCGCGGCGAAGACCAGCCACCCCACCCATCCTGAGCTCTCCGGAGGGTGCCTGGTCAGGGTGGTGCCCGCGGCGTCCGATGTCGGCGTGGTGGTGTTCATCTCGGCCTCCTGCCCGCTGTAATGGTCCCGTCCACTATGGGCGCGCAGCCGGCGCGGTACCTCCTCCCCAGCGGGTGAAAACCAGGCCTCGCCCGTTCCCGGTGATCTAGAATGACGCGCATCAGAGCACAGTGCGGTTCAAACCCACCGGGTGCCGTGGCACGCGGCGGGCCCAACAGCCACAGTGACGTGGCGAGCCCAGTCGGAAAGAGCGGCTGTGGGCCAGATCGGTATCTTTTTGGGCGAGTTGTCCGCCGTTGAGGACGCGCGGGCAAGGCCGCTGTGTGACTGGGTGGATTTCCTCGACCGGGGGCACGTGCAGGTGAGCACACCCGCCGGAGTCTGCACGTTCCGGCTTCCCGCCGCTCGACAGGTCATCGCCGACGCCTTGCACGCAGGTTGCCCGGATGATATCTCATCCCCGGATCCCTGGTCCGCGGACGTCCAAGAACGCCTCAGGCACCACCGATGGGTCCAGTTGTTGCGAGATCTGGGCCAGTACTGCGGCGATCTTGCCAGCCTGACGCGTAACCATCCACCGGCCAAGACACCGTGGCGCTATCAAAGGATCGAACGGTCCGGAGCAACGGCACTGATCACCGTCACCAACGGTCGTGAGCACCACATCCACGCGGTCGATCTGGAGTCACTCACCCCGCCGTCGGCGGTGCCCGTCGAGATCGCCTGGGCCGTCCTCGCCCAGTCAGTCCCACGGACCCTGTCCGATGCCACCTCATCATCGCCATGGGGCCAATTGCTGCACCGGAGGCGGACCCACTCCAGGCTCATCTAACGCTGGCACTAGGCGATCCCCGTTGCTGTTATCGCGGTGTGTTCAGGGTCAAGATGTGGGTGTGTTGAACACTTCGGAGACGGGGTGGCGACAGGGCCTCCAGGAGGCCAGACGACAGCAGCCTCGGAGGTGCGCGGTGGGTGATGATTCCGGTGCTGCGGGCGCCGGTCTTCCGCTGCTGCTGGTCGGGACGGTCATGGTCTATGCGCTCATCTGCCGGTGGCTCGAGCGCGTCGGCATCACCGCGGCCATGGTCTTCGTCGCGGTCGGGGTGCTGGTGGGCAGCGCCGGGTTCGGCCTGGTGGCGGTGGACCCGCAGGCACACTGGTTCCTCGTCGTCGCCGAGGTCACCCTCTCCCTGCTGTTGTTCTGTGACGCGGCGCGCCTGAGCCCGCGGAAGGTCGGTGGGGATCTGGGGCCCGTGTTGCGTTTGCTGGGCATCGGCCTGCCGCTGACCATCATCACGGGAACGGTGCTGGTCATCACGGTCTTCCCTGAGCGGGGCTGGGTGGCCGCCGCCCTGGTCGCGGCGATCCTGGCCCCCACGGACGCCGCGCTCGGAGCCGCCGTTGTGAGCGATGAACGCGTGCCGGTCCGGGTGCGGCGGATCCTCGGCATGGAGAGTGGGCTCAACGACGGGCTGGCCACGCCGGTCGTCTCCGTACTGATCGCGGTCGCCGCCTCCCAGGCCGGCATCGCCGGTGGGGAGAGCTGGCAGGTACGGGCGGTCTACTCCCTGGGGGTGGGTGTCGCCGTCGGGGCTGGTGTGGGGTTCGGTGGTGGGCTGGTGCTGCGGTGGTGCCGCCGCCGGGAGTGGACCTCACCGCTGTCCGTGCAGGTGGCCGTGCTCACCTTGGCGTCGGTCTGTTACGTCGGGGCCACCTCGATCGAGGCCAACGGGTTCGTGGCCGCCTTCCTCGGCGGGCTCGCGTTCACCACGGCCACCGGCATGCGGGCTGCCGAAGAGGAACTGGCCTTCACCGAGACGCTCGGAGTCCTGGCCTCCCAGGTGGTGTGGCTCCTGTTCGGTGCCGCCATGGTCGGCCCGGCGCTGGCGCGCATGACGACGGAGACCGTCCTGGTGGCGCTGGGCGCGCTGACGGTGGTTCGCATGGTGCCGGTGGCCGTGGCCATGGTGGGTTCGCGCTGGTCGCCGGCCACGATCGTCTTCGTCGGCTGGTTCGGTCCCCGTGGACTCGCCACGGTCATCTTCGCGCTGGTCGCCCTGCAGTCCCTCGGGACGACCGGCCTGGCGGACCATGTGCTGGACGTCGCGGCGGTCACGGTGCTGGTCTCGATCGTGGCGCACGGCCTCAGCGCCGGTCCACTGGCGATCCGCTACGGGACCTGGGCCGCCGGGTTGTCGGCGAATGCACCGGAACACGTGCAGGTCGCGCCCGCGTCCCGACGGCGCCTGGGTCTCCACCGCTAGACGGGCGGAAGGACTGACACGATGAGCGGACGGTTCATCAGCCTGCGCGCCCACCGACGACCAACCGTCCATCCCGCAGAGGGACACCGCACTGGCCGACCCGGTCCGGGCGGCCACCATCCGTTCTCGATCGAACGTGATGACCGTGAGCCCGTGAGGAGCGAACCGGCCACCTCCAGGCGCACGGCGCGGACCCTGACGAACCCCATCCGGCGTGCTTCAGGGGCCGGTGGTAACCGAGGCACCGTCGGCACCGGGACCGTGGCGCAGGCGGTGGGACGTGCGGTAAGACTGGCCCATGGCGAGGGCACCAGGACAACGCCCCGGCCGGGTCCCCATCATCGGCCAACTCCGCACCTATGACCGCGCGTGGCTGCGCGGCGATCTGATCGCCGGAGTGACCGTCGCCGCCCTGATCGTCCCCAAGAACCTGGGCTACGCGGGCATCGCCGGGATCCCGCTGCAGAACGGGCTGTACGCGGCCGCCGCCGGAGCGCTGGTCTACGGGATCTTCGGCAGCTGCCGGCAGATCTCGATGGGTCCCAGTTCAGGTCTGGCGGCGGTGGCCGCCAGCGCCGTGCTCGCGGCCGGCATCACCGGTGAGGTCGATACCGCCTCGTTCGTCGCCGGTATCACGCTGGCATCCGGACTGGTGTTCCTGGTCCTGGCCGTGCTGCGCATCGGCTGGATCGCGCAGTTCCTGTCCAAGGCGGTGGTCACGGGTTTCCTCTGCGGCGCGGCGATCGACGTCGTGATCGGAGAACTCCCCAAGCTCACCGGGACGGACGTCACCGGGTCCAACCCGCTCCAGGAACTGCGGTCCTGGGTGGGCACGCTGGGCGAGGCACACCCGACGACGGTGGTCGTGGGCGGACTCGCCCTCGCCGTCGTCTTCGGACTCAAGGCCGTCGTGCCCCGGGTTCCCGGTGCCCTGGTGCTCGTGGTGGGCGGACTGCTCGCGGCGGCGGTGCTCGACCTCGGCGCACGGGGAGTGGCGTTGGTCGGCGACGTTCCCCGGGGACTGCCCTCGCTGCAGGCCCCGGACGTCCGATTGATGGGGGACCACGCGGGCACCACGGCAATCGCGGCCGTGGCACTGGTCCTGATCGGTTTCTCCCAGACGGCCGGTGACGCGCGGACCTTTGCCGCCAGGCATCATTACCAGATCAACATCAACCAGGAGTCCTTGGCGCAGTCGTTGGCCAACATGGCCGCAGGCCTGTTCCGGGGCATGCCGGTCTCGACCAGCCTGTCAGCGAGTTCCCTGAACGACCACTCCGGGGCGAAGACCGGCCTGGCCTCCCTCACCTCGGGGGCCACGGTCCTGCTCACGCTGTTGATCCTGGCACCGCTGTTCTCGATCCTGCCCAAGCCCGTGCTGGCGGCGCTGATCATCGAGGCCGTCGTGATGGGCATGATGGACGTGCCGGAGATGCGGCGGCTGGCCCGCGTGCAGAAGGTCGACTTCTGGATCGCTGTGGCGGCGATCTTCGCCACCGTGCTCGTCGGCGTGCTGGCGGGCGTGCTCATCGGCATCGGGCTCTCACTGATCTGGCTCATCGCGGTGGCCACGCACCCGGCGATGCCGGTCCTGGGGCGTGAACCGGGCACACGGGTCTTCCGGGAGGCCGATGAGCACCCCGGCGACGAGGTGCTCGCCGACGTGGCCGTGCTCCGGTTGGACGGGGGTCTGTTCTTCGCCACGGCCGACGCCCTCGAGGACCGGCTGCGCGAGATCATCCATGAGAGCCCTGGCCTGACCGGGATCGTGCTCGACTGCGGGGGGATCAATTTCGTCGACTCCCAGGGCTCGGCCAAGATGGCGGACATCGTGGCCCTCACTCATGACGCGGGCGTCATCCTGCGGCTGACCCGGCTCAGGCCGGCAGCCCGGGGGGTCCTGGACCGCGACGGCGTGATCGAGGCCATCGGGGCGGACAGGATCCACGGCAACATCCACCGGGCCGTCGAGGCGCAGCGGGCGGCCGCACGACGGGACCGCGACGGCGGCACCGGCTAGGTGGCGTCATCACGGCTCCCGGCCTTGCGGTTCCTCATGCGGAGACGGCCCCAGTTCTAGGAACCGGGCCGATCGCTGCCGGTCAGGAGTCGGCGGCAGGGAACTCGGGAGGTGTGCGTGTGCCCGCCGAGTTCACGATGGTCGCTGGGCCAGCCGCGCAGCCAGGAGACCGCCGGTGCAGAACATGACGGTCAGGACCAGCACCAGCAGCAGGGGAGCGGTCCAGCCACCAGAGGTCGCGTTCAGCCAGCCGGCCAGGGGCGGGGTGATCGTGGCGACCAGGTAACCACCGGTCTGCACCCACGCCGAACCGGAGGCGGCCTCTGCGTCGGTGACGGCCACCCGGGCGATGATGGAGAAGATGGCGGTGAACCCACCGCCCTGGGCGATGCCGCCGATGATGGACCACAGCACGTAGGCCTCCGGGGCCAGGAGCAGGCCCAGGGGCAGGATGATCCAGAGCACTCCCATCACGGCCACCGGGACCCAGAGCCCACGGGCCCGGAGCGTGAGCACCGGCACCCCGAAGGCCCCCACGATCGCCGCCACCTGGAACAGCGACGCCGTGGCCCCCGAGGCTCCCGCGGCCAACCCCATGGCATCACTCAGCAGGGTCGGCAGCCAGGTGGTGGTGGCGTAGTAGGCCCCGGACTGCCCGCAGAAGGCCACGGTGAGCAGGACGATGATCAGCCGGAAGCGGGGCCGGCCGGCGACCGGGCCCGGAACCGCCCCCGGGGCCGAGGCGGGACCGGTGGCGGAGGCGCCTGCCGGCGTCGGGATGTCCCGGACGCCGTCCGCGGAGGTGGCCGGGGAAGCGTCGGTGGGGCCAGGCTCCGGGGCAGCGGTGGCCCGGGTGCGCAGGCGCCGGGACCACCACAGCCAGTAGACCAGCCCGATGGCGGTGAGGAACGCCCAGGCCGCAATCGCCCAGCGCCAGCCCACGGCCTCGGCCAGGGGCGCGGTGACCAACAAGGTGAGCATGGAACCGACGTTCATGGCCGCCGAGTACGCGCCGGTGGCCAGGGACACCTGGCGCCAGGGCACGTCCCGCCGGATGATCACCGGCACGGCGATGTTGCCCAGGGTGATCGCGACGCCGATGACCGCCGTCCCGGCCAGCACCACCCAGGCCGGACCCGTGGAGCGGATGACGGTGCCCGCGAGCACACCGGACAGGCAGAGCAGGACGACCACCTCGGGGCCGAAGCGGCGGATCCATCGGGTGGCCAGCGGGGTGGCCAGGGCGAAGATCAGGACCGGCAGGCCGGTCAGCAGGCCGGCGCCGACGGCGTTGAGTGAGGTGTCGGCCTGGATCGGACCCAGCACCGCAGTCGGCGCGATGATGGGGGCGCGCAGGTTCAGGGCGAGGACGACGATGCCCGCGATGACCCAGGGCAGGGCGGGGCGCAGTGCTGGCGAGCGGTTCGTGGCGGTCTCCTTCGGGGCTGTGGGCACCGGGCGCTGGACTGGCCCCAACCGGACCATCACACCGCGCGTGCCCTTGTCAGTGTGCCAGTCCGCGGGCGCCTGTCCCGCTGGGAGCGTGGCGAGCCTGGCCATGGTGGCCGGCCGGATCTGCGGGGCAAGGAGATCCCGGCGCGCCGCGGGGATCTACGGCTGGGCTTGAAGTGTTCGATTCTGGGCCCCGCTGGGCCGGGTCTTGAGTATCTCCAGGAAGTGGGCGCGCATCCGGGACCGGTCGGGTTCGATGCCGGTGATGAGCCGGAAGGCGTCTAAGGCCTGACCGACGGCCATGTGCCCACCGTCGAGGACGCGGCAGCCGACGGTGCGGGCGGCCACGATGAGGTCGGTGTCCACCGGCAGGTAGATCACCTCGGCCACCCACTGGGTGCCATCGAGTAACCCGGTGTCGATAGGAGCGCCGGGGTGGTGGTGCATGCCCACCGGGGTGGCGTTGACGATGCCGTCGGCGGCCCGGACCAGTCCGGGCAGGTCCGCGGTGGTGGCGGCGTCCACGGTCTGGCCGGGGAACATGGCACTCATGGCGTGGGCGAGTTCGGTGGCACGGGCGGGGGCGACGTCGATCAGGTACAGGTGCTGCACGCCCTCGCCCAACAGCGCGGCGGCCACCGCGGAGCCGGCCCCGCCGGTGCCGAGCTGGACCACCGTGTCCTTGGGGGCGTCGGACAGTTCGGTGGCCAGTCCGGCGGCAAAACCGGACTGGTCGGTGTTGTGGCCGATGAACCGCCCCTCGCGGATGAGCACGGTGTTGACCGCCTTCAGGACGGCGGCCTCGGGGGCGACCTCGTCGAGGTGGGGCAGGACGAGTTGCTTGCAGGGGTGGGTGATGTTGAAGGCGTTGAAGCCCAGGTCGCGGCCGGCGGCCAGCAACTCGCCGACGTCCTGGGCCGGGCGGCCGATGAGGTCCAGGTCGATGGGACGGTAGAGGTAGTGCAGGCCGTGGTGGCGGGCCTCAGCCTCGTGCAGGGCGGGGGAGGTGCTGGCGGTGATGCCGGACCCGATCAAACCCACCAGGTAGGACTCGGACGTGGTGCTCATGGAACTCCTCGGAGGGGGCGGTGCAGGCGGCTGTCGGTGAAACGTGGCTAAAAGGCCACGGGTCGCTCAGGGGCGGGCGGGCAGTTCCGCGGCCAGCCGGTCCGCAGCCTGGCACAGGGCGGACAGGTGTTCCTTCAAGCCGTCCAGGGTGGTGCGGAAGATCGGGGCGGCCAGGGTGACCGCGCCGATCAGCCGGTGGGCGGGGGAGAGCACGGGCACGGCGATGCCGGCCATGCCCACATCGTTCTCCTCGGACTGCCCGGCCCAGCCCTGCTGGTGGACCTGTTCGATCTGGCGGCGCAATTCCTCGCGGTCGGTGACAGAGTGCTCGGTGCGCGGGGTGAGATCAATGGTCTCGAGCAGGTGGTCCCTGGTGGCGGGGTCGGCGAACGCGAGCAGGACCTTGCCCGAGGCGATGGTGTGCAGCGGTGCCCGGTCGCCCGGGTCGGTGGTCGTGCGGAACTGGGGTCCGTCCACCTTGATGGCGGTCAGGCTGCGGTCGCCGTCCAGGACGTGCAGCACCGAGCTCTCCCCGGTGTCCTGGGTGAGCTGGCGCAGGATGGGTTCGGCCGCCCCATCGAACCCGCGCTGGTGGGCGACCTTCTGGCCCAGCTGGTACAGGCGCACCCCCAAGCGGTAACGCTTGTCCAAGGGGTCGTAGGTGACGAAGTCCGCCTCCACCAGGGTGTTCACCAAACGGTAGGCGGTGCTGAACGGGTGACCCGTGGCCTCGGCGATCTCGCCGGCGGTGGCCCCGTCCGGATAGTCCCCCAGCAGGGTCAGCAGATCCAGCACCTTGGTCGCGGTACCGGATTTCGCGGCGGCCATAGCTTCCTCCTTGACACGTGTTGTGACTCACAGCATACTCGTAAACCAGAATGCAGCAACAGTTGCCAATATATGAAATGAACTACAGGGTGTGGCTGTCTTCATCGGAGCTCACGTCCTTGCCACTCCCACCGGTCCCGAGGGCACACCCACGGGCGGACCCACCCCACCGATTCTGATCAGCAGGAGTCACCTTGATGTCCACCCATTCACCCGCGGATACCTCATCCGCGCCCGCCGTTGATTCGCTGGCGGAACAGCGTCAGCTCAAGCGTGCCCGCAAGGCCTCCCTGGCCGCCTTCCTGGGCGGGGCGCTGGAGTACTACGACTTCTTCATCTACGCCACTGCCGCGTCCCTGATCTTCAGCCAGATCTTCTTTCCGGCTGGGGACCCGACCGTGGCCCTGATCCAGTCTTTCGCGATCTTCGGGGTCGGGTACGTCTTCCGCCCGTTGGGCGCCTTCGTCTTCGGCCACCTCGGGGACAAGATCGGACGCAAGAACACCCTGGTGATGACCTTGGTGCTGATGGGGGCGGCGACGTTCCTGATCGGTGTGCTGCCGGACTTCGAGACGGCCGGGTACTGGGCGCCGATCCTGCTGGTGTCGATGCGGGTCCTGCAGGGCCTCTCTGCCGGTGGTGAGACCGCCGGGGCTGCGGCGCTGACCATGGAGGAGTCTCCGGTCGGGCGCCGGGCGTTCTTCCCCAGCTTCGCGATGAGTGGCATCTCCGCTGGCATCGTGCTGGCCTCCCTGGCCTTCCTGCCGGTGGCGGCCATGTCCGAGGAGGCACGGCTGGCGTGGGGCTGGCGCATCCCGTTCTGGCTCTCGCTCGTCGTGCTGGTCGTGGCCTACCTGGTCCGCCGGTCGCTGGAGGAGCCCGAGGTCTTCGAGCAGAAGGCCGAGCACAAGGACCTGGTGAAGCTGCCCTTCGCCGAGATGTTCCGGACTCACCCGGCCCAGTTCTTCCAGGTCACGCTGATGTCCTTCCAGGTCGTGACGAACACCTTCATGCAGGCCTTCGGTCTGGCCTACGCCACCCAGGTGGTGGGTATCCCTGCCGCGACCATGCTGTGGGTGAGCATCCTGGGCAACGCCCTGGCGATCTTCACCCAGCCCCTGTTCGCGGCGATCTCGGACCGCGTCGGGCGCAAGCCGATGTTCATCGGAGGGGTCGCAGGGTCGGCCGTGCTGATCTTCGTCTACTTCAACGTGCTCTCCACGGGGAACATCGCCATGATCTTCCTGGCCAGCACCCTGATCACCGCCGGCACCTACGCGGCGTCGAACTCCATCTACCCGGGCTGGTTCCCCGAACTGTTCAACGTCCGGGTGCGCTACTCCGGCATGGCCATCGGCCTGCAGATCGGCATCCTCTGCGCCGGTTTCACCCCCACCCTCGGCACCGCGTTGGTCGGCGGCGACCCGGCCAACTGGGGGCCCGCGGCCTGGATCGTGGCCGGCTCCTCGATCATCGCCACCATCGGCGCCCTGTGGGCCAAGGAAACCTACCGCACCCCCCTGGACCAGCTCGGCGCACCGGTCCACCACCCCGAGGCCCACGGCGCCGTCAGCCGCTGAACCACCATCCCTGTCAGGCAACCGAAGAGCACTGCCTCACCGGACGGGACGGCCCCAGAAGACACGAATCTTCTGGGGCCGCCCCATGACGTCCAGGACTACGACCGGGTCGCCAATGGACAAGCCTGAGCAGATCGCCTGCGCCGCCTATCAACACCCGCCAGGCCTGACCGCTCGTCTTCGTAGTTCACCCCCATCGCCCTGACTTCGCGCGAACGGTCTCGACAAGCACCGTTTGCCGGGACCCAGAACCGTCCTCGGGAGTCGAACGTTCTTTTGAGGAAGGTAGGGCGGCGGGGATCGCGTGGTTGGAGTCACTGCAATGGACATGGCTCGGCGCGTCAGGACGGCCTGTTCGGGCGTGCTTCGGATGCCGCCCCGTCATCGGGATGGTTCACCGGACGGGTCCTACGGGATGCCCCGAGAGGGGCACTGTTCTTTGTGCAGGTCACGTGTGGGTGTGTTCGGTGGGGTTCCTC
>NZ_CALMQR010000017.1:0-3357 GCF_937871995.1 uncultured Citricoccus sp.
GACCGGACACCACCATCCTGCCCCTGCTCAACGGCATGGCCCACCTGGAGCGGGTGAACGCCCGCTTCGGCCGCGGTGCCGTGCTCGGGGGGATCGTCCGTGTGGTCGCCACGGTCACCCCGGAGGGTGCGGTCTTCCAGTTCAAGCCGGGCGCCACGATGATCTTTGGCGAACAGGACCGGCAGCACACTGACCGGGCGGCCCGGGTCCAGCAGGAACTGTCGGTCCCGGGGTACGACCTGGTCCTGGACGAGGACGTCCTGGCCGCGATGTGGCACAAGTGGGCCTTCATCGTGGCCGGGGGGACCACCACGTGCCTGATGCGTGGCACCATCGGCGCCATCCTGGCCACCCCCGGCGGCAGGGAGTTCGTCCTGGAGGTCATCGACCAGACCGAACGGGTCGCCGCGGCGGCCGGATACCCCGTCTCGGACGCCGCGCACGCGGCGAGCCTGGAGATGTTCACCGAACCCGGGTCCGTGTTCACCTCCTCCCTCTACCGGGACCTGACCGCCGGGTTCTCGCACGAGGGGGAACACCTGCTCGGGGAGTTCGTGGCCACGGCGGAGCGGTACGGCGTGGAGGTCCCCCTGACCCGGCTGGCCCTGGCCCACGTCCGGGTCCACGACCAGGCCGGCAGCCCGCGGCCGCAGTCGGTGCTCGCCGGCACCCACTGACGGGAACAGCCCGTCTCCGGCCCAGAACCTCGTCATCATTTCCCATCCAGGGCCTCACCACTCGCGGTGACCCGACGACTGAGCATGCGGCGAACCCTTGCTGGTGCGCCCATCCGCCGTGGGGGGCTCGTTCTGGACCCGGGCCGTCCACCGGTATGGGCAGGCTGGCCTACTGACGGCTCATGGGTGGTGGTCGTCCGGAGCTGCACCATGACGCCCAGGCCTGCCCGGGGTTCCTCACGGAGATCCGTCCGGACCTCGGGAGCGTCCGGACCTCGGGAGCGTCCGGACCTCGTGAGCGGCCGGATCTGCGCCTGCGGCAGGACCGGGACGGTCTCTTCGGGTCCGGTGATCGACGGCGCATCGGACACCAGCTCCGGAGAAGTACGCCACCCAGGCATGGGCGTGGACATCTCTGCCCGTGCAGGAATCACCCCGTGGGACGTGAACAACCCAGGCAGGACGGGGCAGCGCGCCGCCGCTCCGGGGTCACGTCGATGGGTGCGTCAGGGCCGTGGCACCCTGGCCGCCCGTGCCCACGGAAGGTGGTGGAGGGACGACTGGACGATCGCCGTCGCGATACCCCTCTGCAGCATCTGCACCGATTCGATCTCGATGAGTTCGATGCGGTAACCGCGGACCCTGACCCGGTCGTCGATACGGCCCAGGTACTCGATGTTCCCGTCCGCAGCGATCCGGCCCAGGTCGCCGGTGCGGAAGATCCGACCGGACGGGTTGTTGGGCAGGCCGACGCTGTCCTGGATGAACGCCTTCGCCGTGAGCTCGGGACGGTTGAGGTATCCCGCGGCGAGTCCCACACCGCCGATGCAGATCTCCCCGGTGTCGCCCCGGGCAACCACCCGCTCGGACCCGGGTTCCAGGAGAACCACCGAATAGGTCGGCAAGGGCATGCCGATGGTCACGCGGCCGTGGGGGTCCAGGGTGGTCCACGTAGCCGTGACGGTGGCCTCCGGAGGGCCATAGGCGTTCACCAACCGAAGGCCGGGCCGGTGCCAGCGGGTGATCAGGTCGTGGGGACACGGCTCGCCTGAGACGAGCACGAACCGCAGGTCAGGCAGATCGTCGTCCAGTGTGGCGAGCAGGGTGGGGACGCAGCAGAGGCCGGTGACCCGGAGATCGAGGAGGAAGTCATGTAGGTCTTGGCCGATCAGGGGCGCCCCGTGGGGCTTGGGCACGATCGTGGCACCGGCCATCCAGGGCACCCAGATCTCCTCGACCGAGAAGTCGAAGGCGATACTCATGCCCTGATAGATCCGGTCTTCACCCGTGATGCCGTAGACCTCGGCCGCGACCCGCACGAAGTTGCAGATGCTCGCGTGCTCGATGGCGACCCCCTTGGGTCGCCCCCTCGCGCCCGAGGTGTAGATCACGTAGGCCAGCTCATCGACGGGGAGTCCGCGCTCCTCCGGCCTGAGCCGCTCGGAGGGCTGGGCGGCGATGGCGGAGGCCTCGGCATCCACGACGACCACGGTGGCCGCGACCGCGTCCAGTGTCTCCACGTGGAGGGAGCGCGTCAGGACAGCGCTGACGCCGGCGTCCCGGCAGATATACGCGATACGGTCCACGGGGAAACCAGGGTCAAGCGGCACGTAGGCGGCATTCAGCTTCAACGTGGCCAGCATGCCGGTATACCCGTCCAATGGATGATCCGACAACAGCGCGACGCGGTCCCCGCAACGGACCCCGCGTCGTCTCAGATGACGAGCGAGACGGTTGGCCCGCGCGTCGAGATCCGCGTAGGTGACCGCGAGGGCGCCGGTGTCCACCGCGAGGCGATGCGGGTGCCCGTGCTGCAGCAGCTCGTCGACCTTCCCCTCGAACAGGTGATCCAGTCGTTCGCCCGGCGACCAGCGCACTCGCTGGTCGAAGCGCGTGTCGACCAAGACCGCCGGGACGCTGGGCCGGGCCTCCAGGGACTCGGGCCCGGGGGAGAGGAACCCCGTGTCCTCGCCGTGTCCAGGGGATGCCCAGGTGCCCGGGGGAGTCCCAGGCGCTTGGGGTAGAGACCGATCGGATCCGAACGACTCCGACCCGCGAGTAGCGAAAATGGCTTCCTGATCCGTCACGGCCATGCCTTCCATCGAGATGCACCACAGCCCAGAACGGAGAAGGGGATAACCCGATGCTGGGCCCACGGAAATCGAGACCTTGCGATACAGTGCACCCTGACACCGCGGTCAGCAGAGGGTCAACAGCCCGCGAATCACCCCTTCATGATCCAGGTACCGTTCGGGTGTGATCGTGCCGGAACCTCTCGGTGCCGCTCCGGACAGTCAAGAGTGTCCTCCGTCAATCCGCGGTCAGGAGGTGCTTGGACCCGTTCCGGGACCCGGCCTCAGAAGTCCACAGCTCGTGGTCGACGGTCCGGTAGCCATCGGCCCTCTCACAGAGGACGAACGGGTCTTCAGCCTCGCCCAGGCGGAGCCGCCCGCCCCTCCGGACGCCGCAGTCGCATTCACGGTTCCCGCTCTGCGCGGGCGCCCGAGCGCGTGCAGGGTGCGGCCCCGTCAGGGTGGCGATCAACGGGCGTCTCCCGATCGCCGCCCCTGCTCGTCTCCGGACCGGAGACGAGCAGGGGCG
Organism: uncultured Citricoccus sp.; assembly: GCF_937871995.1. Classification (NCBI taxonomy): domain Bacteria; kingdom Bacillati; phylum Actinomycetota; class Actinomycetes; order Micrococcales; family Micrococcaceae; genus Citricoccus; species uncultured Citricoccus sp. The sequence goes on from NZ_CALMQR010000017.1 coordinate 3,279, forward strand.
GCTGGGGCGTCACTGCCTGCCGGTCATCGGGTCGAGGTTGGGGTAGAGGGGGTGGGCGGTGGCCAGGGCGTGGACGCGG
>NZ_CALMQR010000018.1:0-20660 GCF_937871995.1 uncultured Citricoccus sp.
GTGCCGGACGGCGCGGTGGCCGTGACGGGTGGCACGGCTGTCGTGACGGGCACGGGGGCCCCCTTGGGGGATTCCACGGGTGGGGTGCCGGGTGGCGCGGTGGTCGTGACGGACGCGGCGGCCCGCGCCGACGACAGCCCGGCCCGCCGGCTCGTGGACGAGGTGGCCGAGGACCTCGACGACACCGAACTGGCCTGGCTGACCCGGGCGGTGGGCCTGGACGCGGTGGCATGGCAGGAACAATTCGGCGTGGCCCGGGACGTCTCCGGCCTGACGGCCGAGCGCAACGTGCTGCGGTACCTGCCGGTGCCCGTCCTGATCCGCTGGGAGTCCGGGCCGTTGGCGCACCTGCTGCGCGTGCTCGCCGCCGGACTGCGCGCGGGCGGGCCGCTGACCCTGAGCACCCCCGAGCCGCTGGCCGCCGAGGTGCTGGACTTCCTGGTCGAGTCCGGGGCGCCCGTGGACGTCCAGGTGGAGACGACCTCCGCCTTCCACGCCCGCGCCCGCCAGCTGGCCCAGCTGCCACCTTCGGCCGAGGGCAGCGGCGATCCCCGGGTGCGGATGGTCCTGGACTGGGGGGCGAGTCCCGCCGGCGGCGACGCGGATGCGGCCGGTACCGTCGAGATCGGCGGGGAGGTCGCTGCGGAACAGTCCCGGGCCGCCGTCCTCGCCCTGCACGAGGCGGTGGACGGCTCGCCGGACCTGGCCGTCTACGCCGGGCCGGTGGTGTCCGCGGGGGACGTGGAGCTGCTGCCCTTCCTGCACGAGCAGGCGATCTCCATCACCGCCCACCGCTTCGGCACCCCGGACCACCTCACCGACGACCTGCTCTGACCCCGCCGCGGGCTCGCCCGCCGATCCGTCCGCCGGTCCTGCCGCTGGATCCGGCAGGCTCCGGGCGGCTCCGGGCGTTCGTCATGCCCTGCTGGACATCTCCTCCCGGTTGCCAGGATGAGATGTCCAGCAGGGCATGATTCGACGTGGCAGGAACTGACCGGCATGACCCTACCGGTGGGTAACATCTCGTGCGAGCATGGTCCCATGCACCTGCTCTTGCGCACCCTGCTGCTGCTCATCACCTCCCGGCGCCGCTCCCGGTTGAGCATCTGGGACAGTTCCTCCCTGCCGCTGAGGGCCCTGCCCACGGACATCGACATCGCGATGCACGTCAACAACGGCATGTACCTCTCCCTCATGGACCTGGGCCGGTTCGACCTGATGGTCCGCTCGGGTGCGTGGGACCTGTTCCGCCGCAAGGGGTGGACCCCGGTGGTGCAGGCCGAGCAGATCGCGTTCCGCGCGTCGATCACCCTGTGGCAGGGATACTCGCTCGAGACCCGCATCATCGGGCTGGACGACAAGTGCATCTGGCTCGAGCAGCGCTTCGTCGTGGACGGTCAGGTCTGCGCCCGGGGTTACGTGGCCTCGCGCCTCGTCGGCCCCGACGGGCCCGTGTCCAACGAGGAGATCATCGCCGCGGTCCGCGACGGGCTCGGTGAGGACGTCCCGGCGGACCTGGTCCTGCCGGAGTGGCTGCACGAGTGGCGCGTCGACGTCGCCCTGCCCGGGTCCCGTCGTCCGGCCCCGCACCTCTGGTGAGCCTCCCGGCGGCGGGCGACACCCGGCCCCGTGTCACCGACGCCCACCCCATGTGACGCCGGCACGTGCCCCCCCTGTGGCGCCTGCGCCCCCTGTGATGTCGGGGCCTCCCGTGACGTTGGCACCCGCCCCATGTGACACAGCGCCCAGCGGTGGCACCATGGGGGGATGAACAACCGCCTGCTGATCATCGGTGGACTGGTGATCCTGCTCTTCGTCCTGGTGGTCGCCTACCTCGTCGGCCTCTGGGCCTGGATCGTCCTCGGCGTGATCGTGCTGCTGCTGCTCGTGCTGGCGGTGTGGGACATGACGCAGCGCCGGCACTCGATCCTGCGGAACTTCCCGGTGATCGGCCACGCCCGCTACCTGCTGGAGTCGATCCGCCCGGAGATCCAGCAGTACTTCATCGAGCGGAACGTGGACGGCAAGCCCTTCGACCGGGACGCGCGGTCCCTGGTCTACTCCCGGTCCAAGGGCCAGGACGACCACAAGGCCTTCGGCACCGAGCGTGACACCAACCGGATCGGCTACGAGTACCTGCTGCACTCCACGGCCCCCGTCCCGACCCCCCAGCCCCTGCCCACGGTCCGCATCGGCGGCCCGGACTGCCTCCAGCCCTACGACATCTCCCTGCTGAACATCTCCTCGATGTCCTTCGGCTCGCTGTCCAAGAACGCGGTCCTGGCCATGAACAAGGGCGCCGGCATGGGCGGGTTCATCCACGAGACCGGTGAGGGCGGGCTGACCAAGTTCCACCGCGGCAACGGGGCGGACCTGTTCTGGGAGATCGGCTCGGGCTACTTCGGCTGCCGGACCGACGACGGCCACTTCAACCCGGAGCGGTTCGCCGAGAAGGCACGGTTGCCCGAGGTCAAGGGCATCACCATCAAGCTCTCCCAGGGCGCCAAGCCCGGGCTGGGCGGTGTGCTGCCGGCGGCCAAGGTCACCGAGGAGATCGCCGAGGCCCGCGAGGTGCCGGTCGGCGTGGACTGCATCTCCCCGGCCTCGCACTCCGCCTTCCACACCCCGCGGGAGATGGTGCGGTTCATCGGGCGGCTCCGCGAGCTCTCCGGCGGCAAGCCGATCGGCATCAAGTTCTGCGTCGGCTCCCGCACGGACGTGCTGGCGATGTGCAAGGCGATGTGGGCCGAGCGGATAGCCCCGGACTACATCATCATCGACGGTTCGGAGGGCGGCACCGGCGCGGCCGCGCTCGAGTACCAGGACAACGTGGGCACCCCGCTGACCGAGGGGCTGATGCTGGTGCACAACGCCCTGGTGGGCACCGGCCTGCGGCACATGATCAAGATCGGGGCGGCCGGGAAGATCATCTCCGGCTCGGACATCGTCAAGCGGCTGATCCAGGGCGCGGACTTCACCATGAGCGCTAGGGCCATGATGATGGCCACCGGCTGCATCCAGGCCCAGAAGTGCCACACCAACCACTGCCCGGTGGGGGTGGCCACCCAGAACCCGCGGCTCGTGCGCGCCCTGGACGTGGAGGACAAGTCCCACCGCGTGCACAACTACCACAAGCTCACCGTGCGCGAGGCGGTGCAGATGATGGCCTCGATGGGGGTCTCGAACCCGTCCCAGCTCACCACGAGGATGCTGCGGCGGCGCGTGGACCACCTGACCACCCGGTCCTACGCCTCGATCTACCACTGGCTGCGCGAGGACGAACTGCTCACCGACCCGCCGCGCGGCTGGGCCGCCGACTGGGCCGAGGCGGACCCGGACCACTTCGGCGAGCACGCGCCCCTGCCCTCCGCGGCCGGACCGCAGTGGCGCGACGAGCTGACCGTGGAGACCTCCGCACTGCCCCTGCGGGACCTGCGGCTGGCGGCCCTCGCGCGCCAGGCCGAGGACACCGGTGGGCCGGGCGCGGGGGAGGGGCCCGACGGCGGCGCGGCACCCCGCGAGAAGGTCCCGGTGGGCGCCGGGACGGGGGCCGGCGGGACCGCCACGAAGGACCGCCCGGGTGCCGGCCGCAGTGCCGCCGAGGGCGGGGGCCGGGGCGCGGACGAGGGCGTGCCGCAACCGCGCACCGGCGGCCTCGCCCCGGTGCGCGATGCCAGCCCGGCCACCGAGGGCACGCAGCAGGACCGCGGTACCCGGCGCGCCCAGACGGGGTCCACGCCCGTGGTCAGCGACGCGCCCCGCCCGGAGGGGCTTCCCGGCGACTGACGGCCCGGGTCAGGTGAGCGGGGCCGGGGCGATCCGGTCCGCGAGCCCTAGGGTCACGGTGACGAAGGCCCGCCCCGGGGCCGGGAGCCGCCGGCGCTCGGACCAGCCGATGGCCGCGCGCTCCAGGTGGGGCACCGGGTCCAGCGGGACGCAGGCCACGGGCAGGCCCTCGTAGGACACGTCCTGCCGGGGGCGCTGGATGAAGACGGAGTATCCCAGTCCGCGGGCGACGAGGGACCGGATCAGCTCGAAGCCGGGCGTGGTCAGGCGGACCGTGGGCGTCACGCCGTGGTGGGCGAAGTAGGACAGGATGTCCTCGGTGCTGGGGGAGACGTCCATGAGCAGCAGGGGCTCGTCCGCCAGCTCGGTGATCGGTGCCCGGCCGGCGCGGGCCAGCCGGTGGTCCGCCGGGAGCAGGGCGTACATGGTGGTGTCGTACAGGGGCGCGGACTGCACCCCCGGCAGGGCATGGAGGTTGTAGGCGAGCACGACGTCCAGGACTCCGTGGCCCAACTGCTCCACGAGCTCACGGCGGCCGCCGGTGGTGACGGACACGGTGACGTCGGGGTGCCGGCGGGAGAACTCGGACCACAGCAGGGGCAGGGCGGTCGGGGCCAGCGAACCGAAGCACCCGACGGCGAGGGTGCCTCCCAGCGCGCGCTCGCCGTCGATCTCCTCCAGCTCGCGCGCCTGGTCGAGGACGGACTGGGCCCGGGCCAGGAAGTCCTGTCCCGAGAGGGTCAGGACGACGCCCTCGGCCTTGCTCCGCCGGCACAGCACCGTCCCCGTGATGCGGTCCAGGGCGTCCAGGGCCTCGGTCACGGAGGTCCTGGACACCCTCAGCCGGGCCGCCGCGGCGCTGATGCTGCCGGTCTGGGCCACCGCGCAGAAGTGCTCGAGCTGGCGCAGGGTCACTCGCAACGGTCCTCGGCTTCCCGCCGGGTCCGCCCGGCGTGGTCAGCGGAGCTCGCCGCGGGCGGTCTCCGGCATCCTGATGATGACCACCACGCTAATCAGGCACAGGGCGATCATGTAGCCCACGAACACCCCGTGCATCCCGATGCTGGACAGCCAGGTGTTCAGGTACGGGGCGGTGCCCCCGAAGATCGCCCCGGAGGTGGCGTAGCCGATCCCGATCAGGGTGGCACGCAGGCGGGTGGGCACCAGTTCGGCGAACACCGCACCCAGCGGCGCGCAGTTGGCGGCCAGCAGGACGGACCCCGCGGCCATCGCGAGGAACAGCAGGACCGGACTGGGGCCCAGCATCCACTCCAGCGGGAAGGCCAGCAGCGCGAACCCCGCGGCGAAGACCAGCAGCACCGGTCGACGGCCGAACCGGTCCGAGAGCCACCCCATGACGGGGATGGCCACCAGGAAGACCGCCTGTCCGCACAGTCCGGCCACCAGCGAGGCGTTCGGGTCCATGCCGAACTCCCGGGACGCGTAACCGGGCGCGAAGATGAACCAGGTGTAGAACGCCACCACCCCGGAGATGGTCAGCCCGATGATCTGCAGCAGCGGCCTCCACTCGCGGCAGAGCTCGCCGACGACCTCCCGCAGGGACCGGCGCCGCTCCCCGTGCTGTGCCGTGTCCTGGGCCTTGCGCTCGGTGTGCACCTCCGACTCGTTCATCGTCTTGCGGATGTAGAGGGCGTACAGGCCGAGCACGGCCGCCACGGCGAACGGGATGCGCCAGCCGAACCCCGCCATCTGCTCCTCGGTCAGCAGGGCGGTCAGCAGCACGCCGATGCTGGTGGCCAGCATGGTGCCCACGCCCACGCCCAGCCACGGGGTGGAGGCCCACACGCCCCGGCGGTCCCGCGGGGCGATCTCGGCCAGGTAGGTGAAGGCGCTGCCCGTCTCACCGCCGTGGGACAGGCCCTGGACGAGCCGCGCCACGAGCAGGACGACACCGGCGAACACGCCCACGGCGTCGAAGGTCGGGGCCACGGCGATCAGCAGCGAACCGGCCGAGGCCAGCAGGATGGCCAGCGTCAGGCTGAACTTGCGGCCCTTCTCATCGGCCAGCCGGCCGAAGAGCCACCCGCCGACCGGACGCATGAGGAAGCCCACCGCGAACACCGCCAGGGTGGACAGCAGGCTGGAGACCGGATTCTCGGCCCGGAAGAACTGGGCGGCGAAGAACGGGGCGAAGATCGCGTAGATGTTCCAGTCGAACCATTCCAGCGCGTTCCCGATGTTGACGGCGACGAGGTCCCGCCCCCGGCCGGACCGGCGGGGCGCCCGGTCCAGGGGCTGGTGAGAGGTGACGGTGCTGTGAGTCATGTCACCCAGTCTCTGCCCGAATCGTTGACATCTTCAATGGACATCTGCGTGCATCGCATGCACACCGGATGTGCATGGCCCCCCGGGCCGGCCCGCCCTACGCTGGCTTCCATGACCCAGACCCCCACCCTGCCCGAACCGGCCGCACCCTCCGGGGCGGTCACCCCCACGCCTCCGCACCTGGAGTTCCTGGCCAGCCTCGCCGTCGAGGTCTCAGCCCCCGTGGAGGTGGGCCGGACGCGCACCGGGTTGCGGCGCGTGATCCCGATCTCGGGCGGCACGGTGACGGGGCCGGAGCTGAACGGGCGGATCCTGCCGGCGGGGGCGGACTTCCAGCTCATCACCTCGGACACCAGCTCGGACCTGGACGCCCGTTACGTGATCGAGACCGACGACGGCGACCGCCTGTTCGTCATGAACGCCGCCTACCGCACGGGCTCGGCCGAGGACATCGCGGCCCTGGTCCGTGGTGACGAGGTCCCGGCGGAGCGGATCTACTTCCGGTGCTGCCCGCGCTTCGAGGTGAGCGGTGATCGCTGGGCCTGGCTGGAGTCCACCGTCGTGATCGGCTCGGGCCGGCGCGAGCCGGACCGGGTGCTCATCGATTTGTGGCGGGTGCGCTGAGGCCTCAGTCCCAGGCGGAACCGGGCTGGATGAACTCCCCGGTGCGGGCGCCGTCCGGATCCAGGCGCCAGCCCACGCGCTTGGGGATGTTCGCGATGATCACGCTCTCGCGGATCTCCAGGCCCGGCAGCCGCCGCGAGGCGGCCTGCTCGACCGTCATGATGTCTGCCGCGGAGCGCAGCCACATCATGAAGGTGAAGTTCGTCCGCCCCGTGGTGGACGCGCACAGCCGCAGGGCCCCGAGGGAGGACAGGGCCGCCGCGGCGGCGTCGTGGTCCGCGGCCGGCAGCCGTGCGAACCACTGGCAGACCACGGGGTAGCCCGCAGCCCGGTGCGAGACCTCGCAGCGGAAGGACAGCGTGCGGCTGTCCAGGACCTTCTGCAGCCGACGCCGGGCGGTGGCCGGGTGCAGTCCGGTCTCCTCGGCGATCTGGGCCGCGGTCGTGCGGGCGTAGCGCCCCAGGGCACGCACGATCGGCCCGAAGGACGGCGGCGGGGTGACGTAGCGGGCGAAGGACTCCGGGCGCGGGCCGGCGGCGGCGCGCAGGGCGGCCCGCTGGTCGGGGGAGAGGGCGTCGAGCTGCCAGTTGCCGCCACTGCCGTGCAGCCGGGTGCAGAACGCGGTCTCGTACCGGGCCAGTCCGGGCACGCGGTCCAGTTGCGGGTAGACCGACTCGGTGAGGACCGCCTGGCTGGGCGTGATGACCGTCAGCATCAGGTCCCGGTCCCGGTGGCACTCCTCGATGGTGAACACGTCGGGCATGCCCGCGACCGCCTCGGCCACCTCCCGCCGCCGGCCGGGCGCGCACTGCACGTCGTGGAAGGACAGGGCCATCTGGTCGGGGTGTCCCACCGGGTGCGCCGTCATCCACGCCAGGCCGCTGCGCTCCAGGTGCCGCCACCGGGTGGCCAGCGAGGTGGGGTGCACGTCCAGGACCTCGCCGAGCACCCCCCAGGGCAACCGGGGGCCGAGCTGGAGGGCGTGGACGAGTTGGAGGTCCTCTTCCGTGAGCAGGGTCTCGATGTTCACTTTCTCCTCTATGGCCGGTTCGTGTGCAGATTCTCAGGGATTTCCCGCTGGGTGATGTACGCCACACCACAATGGTAGCCACACCCTGCACCGCATCCTGCCGACCCCAGACCTCGCGTCCCAGGGGTTGGTGGGCCCGACCGGGAGGTTCCCATGATCCCCACCACCGCGCTGGCCACGGCCTCGATGGCAGCGGCCGCCGAGCCGAGTCCCGTCCTGGCGCTGGCCAACACCCCGGTCCTGTGGATCTGCGCCCTGGGCGTGTTCCTGGTGGTCGCGGTCCAGTCCGTGATCTACATGAAGGCGGCCCGCAAGGCGGCCCCCTCCGTGGGGATGACGCCGCAGGAACTGCGGACCTCCTTCCGCACCGGGGCGATCGCCGCGGTCGGCCCCTCCCTGGCGGTCGTCCTGGTCGCCATCGCCCTGCTGGCCCTGTTCGGCACGCCGGCCACCCTGGTGCGGATCGGCTTGATCGGATCGGTGTCCTTCGAGACCGCGGCGGCGAGCATCGCGGCCGGCACCACCGGTGCGGAACTGGGCGGGCCCACCTACACCCCGCAGGTCTTCGCCATCGTGTTCTTCGCCATGAGCATGGGCGGGGCCATGTGGATGCTGGCCACCCTCATCCTCACGCCCCTGCTCCAGCGCGGCGGGCACAAGCTGGAGAAGGTCAACCCCGCCCTGATGACCGTGGTCCCGGCCGCGGCACTGCTCGGGGCGTTCATCTCCCTCGGCCTGGCGGAGGTCCCCAAGAGCCCCGTGCACGTGATCACGCTGCTCACCTCGGCGGCCGTGATGGGCCTCTGCCTGGTCCTGGCCCGGGTCCCCGGGCTGCGCTGGCTGCGCGAATGGGGCCTGGGCATCGCCATCCTCGTCGGGCTGACGGCGGCCTACCTGGCCCACTCGGCCGGGCTCGGCCCGGTCGGCTGACCCACCCCTTCCCCCTCCGGCTTCCTCCCGCTGACGCACATCCCAGGAGACTTCCATGACCGCCACCCTCACAGGCCCGCAGACCACCGCCGGCATGGGCGAGTTCGAGCGCACCACGTCCCGATGGGGCCGGCTGACCATGATCGCCGGGCTCGTGTTCTCCCTCGCCGGCCCGCTCTACCTCGTCTTCTTCGCCGACCTCGGCGTGACCGCCACCCAGCTGTTCACCGCCTTCGCCGCCGTGGCCGGCACCTTCTTCGTCATCTGGCTGGTCGAACCGCTGACCTACTTCCCGATCCTCGGCTCGGCGTCCATGTACCAGGCGTTCATGATCGGCAACATCTCCAACAAGCTGCTGCCCGCCGCCCTGATCGCCCAGTCCAGCATCGGCGCCAAGCCGGGAACCCCGCGCGGCAGCCTCGCGGCGGTGATGGCCATCTGCGGCGCCGCCGCCGTCCACCTGGTCTCCCTGTTCGTCTTCGTCGGGCTGCTGGGCACCTGGCTGATCAGCGTGATCCCGCCGGACGTCACCGAGGTGGTCCGCATCTACGTGCTGCCCTCGGTCATGGGTGCCGTGATCATCCAGGCGATCGTGAGCCTCAAGCAGGTCCGGGCCACCATCGTGGCCTTCGTGGTCGCCGTCCTGGTGCTGTTCGTGCTCGTGCCGCTCGTGCCGTCCCTGGCGATGGTGGCCACCGCGATCGTGGTGCTGACCACCCTGGTGATCGGGTGGTTCGTCCGCAAGCGCGAGGCGGGCGCGGGCCGGGACGCCACGCCCGAGGTGCCCTGACGGCGTGCGCGCCCCGTAGCATCCGAGGTGTCCGTGCAGGGCACCGGCCGAACATCCCACAGACCCCGCGAGAGGAACCGCGATGACCACCCCAGACCAGCAGCTCCAGACCCTCGGCTCGGACGTCGGGCCGGCCTCAACACCGGCCGCAGGACCGGGTCCGGCGCCGGCCGCCGGACTCGACGAGGGCCTGCGCGCCCGCATGCTGGAGTTCTACCGGCACCTGCACGCGAACCCCGAACTGTCCATGCAGGAGCACCGGACCGCGGAGTTCATCGAGGCCCATCTGGACACCCTCGGCATCGAGCACTTCCGCTGCGGAGGCACCGGGGTGGTGGGCGTGCTGCGCAACGGCGAGGGACCCGTGGTCGGCTTCCGCGCGGACACGGACGGCCTGCCGATCGAGGAGGACTCCGACGTCGACTACCGCTCCACCGCCCGCGGCACCCTGGAGGACGGCACCGAGGTGCCCGTGATGCACGGCTGCGGCCATGACACCCACGTCACCGCGCTGATCACCGCGGCCGAGGTGCTGGTCGCGGACCGGGACACCTGGTCCGGCACCGTGGTGCTGATCTTCCAGCCCGGCGAGGAGACGGCCGCCGGCGCGGCGGCCATGGTGAAGGACGGGATCTGGGACAGGGCGCCCCGCCCCGAGGTCGTCTACGGCCAGCACGTGATGCCCGGACTGGCCGGGACCGTGGCGATCGTCCCCGGCACCGCGATGGCCTACGCCGACTCGCTCAAGGTCACGCTCTACGGCGAGCAGTCGCACGGCTCCCAGCCGCAGGACTCCATCGACCCCATCGTGCAGGGGGCGCACATCGTCACCCGGCTGCAGGCCATCGTGGCCCGGGAACTCGACCCGCGCCGCGCCGCCGTCGTGACCGTGGGCACCTTCCACGCCGGACTGAAGGAGAACATCATCCCGGCGACCGCGGAGTTCACCCTGAACATCCGCACCATGGACGATGACGTCCGCGAGCACGTGCTGGCCGCCGTCCGGCGCATCATCACCGCCGAGGCGGCCGCCTCCGGGGCCCCCGAGCCGCGGATCGAGCAGCTCTACCGCTTCCCGCGGAACTTCAACGACCCGGCCGAGACCGCGGCCGTGACCGAGGTGCTGCGCGGGGCCCTCGGGGTGGACCGCGTGCGGGCCGCCGAGCCGATGATGGGCTCGGAGGACTTCGGGACCCTGCCGGGGGCACTCGGCGTGCCGAGCGTGTTCTGGTTCTACGGCGGCTTCGACCAGGAGACGGTGGACTCCGGCACCATGCCCGTCAACCACTCGCCGCGGTTCGTGCCCGTGCCCGAACCGACCCTGTGGACGGCGGCGACGGCGGCCCTCGCCGCGATCCGGAGCAGGCTCGGTTCGTAGTCCGCGGGGAGCCCGCTGACGAGGACTATCCTCATCGGGTGATGACCCGACCCGATCCCGCGCAGCCCGCCGACCCCGACCGCCGCACCCGGGCCTCGGGCGCGCTGCTGTTCGTGCTGTTGTGCGCGATGGGCGTCGGACCGCTGTTCAACTACGGCGTCTCCGTGTCCTCGGCCCTGATCATCGACCAGCTGGGCATCTCGGCCGGCCAGCTCGGCCTCGTGGTCTCGGTGGTGTTCGCCTCGGCAGCCATCTCCAGCATCTACCTGGGCCGGCTGGCCGACCGGATGAGCGCCCGGGCGCAGCTCGTGCTGATCTTCGCGGGCACCGCCGTGGCCCTGGTGGTCGGGGCGTTCGCCGCGCACTACTGGGTGCTGCTGTTCGCGGCCGTGCTCGCCGGACCGGCCCAGGCCATCTCCAACCCCACCACCAACCGCATCATCATCCGCGCCGTGCCCCCGGTGAGGCGGGCCGGCTGGATCGGCGTCAAGCAGTCCGGCGTGCAGGCCTCCCAGCTGTTCTCCGGCCTGTTCTTCCCGGCCGTGTCCCTGTGGCTCGGCTGGACCGGTGCCGCGCTCGGTGCCGCGCTGGTGGCCCTGGGGCTGCTGGCCTACGGGCTTGCGGTGGTGCCCACCCCGCGCGAGCTGGCGGCCCGGGCCGCGCGGGAGGCACGGTCCGGGCCCGGACCGGAGAGCACGACGCCGGCCGCCCCCGGCGATGCCCGGGCCGAGGACCCGGACGGGCCGTCGGCGGACCGGTTGCCGGCCACGGTGTGGATCTTCGCCTCGATCGCGCTGCTGTCCGGTTTCGGCATGCAGGCGACCAACGTCTACCTGCCGTTGTTCTCCATGGAGGCGGTGGGCTTCTCCCTCGTCCTGGGCGGCGTGGCCACGGCGGTGTCCGGCGTGATCGGCGTGGTCTCGCGCATCTGGTGGGGCCGGCGGATGTCGGCCGGCGTCAAGGCCTCGACGCTGCTGCTGATGATCTCGGCCGGCGCCCTGTCCGGGGTCGCCGCGTTCCTGGCCGCCGGGCTGTGGCACCTGCCGGCCCTGATCTGGGCGGGTGCGGCCCTGCACGGTGTCACGGTGCTCGGGGCGAACGTGGTCATCAACGCGGGCCTGATGCAGGTGGTGGCCCCGGAGCGGATCGGCGCCGCCTCCGGCATCAACTCGATGGGCATGTACTCCGGCTTCGCCCTGGGCCCGCTGGTGATGGGCGCCCTGCGGGACCTCACCGGGGACTTCTCGATCGGCTGGCTGGTCATCGCGGTGATGTACGTGGGCTGCTTCGGCATGGCCCTGTTCCTGCGCGCGCACGGCCGCCGCCAGCCGCGGTCACGGGTGACACCGGCCTAGACTCGGGGCCATGGACACCCCCGGCGCCAGCCCGCACCGTCCCCCTCGTCCCGCCGCGGCCGAGGCCCCTGCACCCGCCGGTGGCCCCCTCTGGGCGCGCACGGCGCTGCTGGTGGTGCCCTCGGTGTGGCTGGGGCTGATCGCCGGGATCTCCCTGATCGAGGCGCCGCTGAAGTTCACGGCCCCGGGGATCACGATCCCGCTGGGCCTGGGCATCGGACGCCGGGTCTTCCTGGCGATGAACATCGTCGAGATCGTGCTGGCCGTGCTGCTGCTCGTGGCGCTGTGGAGGTGCCTGGGCCGGCCCGGCCGGCAGCGGCTCTGGGCCCTGGGCTGGGCGGCCACCGCCGTGCTGGTGGTCAAGGTCGCCGTGATCCGCCCGTTCCTGAACGAGCGGACCGATGCCGTGCTGGCCGGGGAGTCCGAGGGCGGGTCCCTCACCCACTACCTCTACGTGGGGGCGGAGGTGGTGCTCATCCTCGTCCTGGGTGCTCTCGTGCTGGCCGCCGCGCGCGCCGTCGTCGGGCCGGGGACCCACCCGGGCGCCGCCCCGCGATCATGACCCGCGGGTCCGCCGCCGGGCCGCGGGCCGGCGGCCGTGGACCAGCCAGTACACGCCGATGGTGAGGGCCATCAGGCAGGCCAGCGCGAGGTACATGCCGGAATAACCGGTGACAGGCAGCAGGGCCCCCAGGATCACCGGGCCGAGGCCGATGCCGAGGTCGAGCATGATGAAGTAGGTCGAGGTGGCCACCCCGATCTGCAGGGGCGGCACCACCGTGACGGCGATCGCCTGCAGGCTCGTGAGCAGGGCGCCGAAGCCGATGGCCGTCAGTGCCGCCGCCGCGAAGATCCCCGCGGGCACGGGCCAGGCGGCGAGCACCGCGAGGGCGATCATGAAGGACACCAGGAGCGGGACGACGGCGGCGTTGTCGCCGAAGCGGTCGTGGATCGGCCCGACCACGAAGCGGGTCGCCACCAGGACGGTGCCGTAGATCAGGAAGAAGGAGCTGGCCACGGTCGGGCTGATGCCCTCCTGCTGGGCGTAGCCGTTGAGGAAGGCCAGCACCCCCGAGAAGGCGGTCCCGGCCAGCAGGATGACGATCGAGACGGGCAGGGCCTGCGGGGAGAGCATCCCGCGGACGGAGAAGCGCAGTCGCGGTCCCGAGCTATCTGGCCGGGGCGGCGCGGGCAGCCGGACCACCAGTCCGGCCGCGAGGCCGAAGAGCGAGAAGACGGTACAGGCCAGGAACAGGGAATCGAACCCGAAGGCGTCCGTGAGCTGGAAGGCCAGCAACGGCCCGAACGCGGAACCGGCCGTGGTGGACGTGCCGAACCAGCCGGTGCCCTCGCTGCGGCGGTGGCGCGGGATCAGGCCGATCACTGAGGCGGCCAGGACGGTGGCGGCCGCGCCGAAGGCGATCCCGTGGACGAAGCGCACGGTGATCAGCAGCGCGAGCGTATTCGCCAGCAGGTACAGCGTCGAGGCGAGCAGGAAGGCGATCAGGGCGCCGATGAGCACCCTGCGCCGGCCGAGGGAGTCCATGGCCTGGCCGGTGAGCAGCCGGGCGAACACCGCGCCCAGGACGTAGGCGCCGACCGCGAGCCCGGACATCGCGTCCGAGGCCTGGAACCGGTCCACGGCGTACAGGGCCATGGCCGTGACCAGGAGGTAGAACACCATGGCCAGGAACAGGTTGGTCAGTGAGGCGAGGATGAAGTCCCGGCTCCACAACCGGCTCGGTCCGGGGGGAACCGCACTGGCGGGGGGCATGGATCACTGGCCTTCCTGGGCGGGGGATGAGCCGTGGACGACACGGTTCGTAGGCATCCTAGTTCCCCCCGTCCGAGGTCGGAGCGCGGTCTACGCTGGTGGTCATGGCGAAACGCGGCTCCCTGACCTGGCTCTGGCTCATGGTCGTCGCCGCGATCCTGACGCAGACCGCGCTGAACCTGCTGCGTCCGGTCACCAGCTACAAGCTCCTGACCCTGGGCGCGGACGAGACCGCCGTGGGCCTGGCGACCGCCGCCTATGCGATCGTGCCGCTGGTGAGCGCCATGTGGCTGGGCCGGGTCACCGGCCGCTTGCCCTCCCTGCGCGGCATGATCGCCCTCGGCGCCCTCGTGATGTCCCTGGCCGGGGCCGCCCTGGCCTGGGGGAACTCGGTGGTGATGATCATGGCGGCCTCGGCGCTGCTGGGCATGGGCCATCTCGTCTTCACGATCGCCGGCCAGGCCGCCATCGGCCGGCGGGCTCCCCGGGAGATGATGGACGCGGCCTTCGGCTGGTTCACGGCGGCGTTCTCCGTCGGCCAGATGGCCGGCCCCCTGCTGTCCGGACTCATCCTCGGCAACGTCCCGCTGGCCCAGGCGGCCACCGGGGGCGGACTGGACGAGGAGATCACCTGGGCCCTGTGGCTCGGCGCGGGCATCTCCCTGCTGGCCGTGCCCGTCATGTTCTCCCTGCGCGCCCAGACCGCTCCGGACCCGACGCCGGCCGCGGACTCCCGGCCCGGCGGCGCCGTCGACGCGACCGCCGCTCAGCCCACGGCGCAGAAGGCGACGGCGCCGCGCATCCTCCGGGTGCCCGGGGTGCCCTCCCACATGCTCGCCGCCCTGGCCCTGCTGGCCGTCATCGACATCCTGACGGCATTCATGCCGCTCGTGGGCGAGGCGGCCGGGGTCTCACCGCTGTGGGTGGGCGTCCTGCCGGGTCCGTGCTGTCCAGGATCTTCCTGCCGTGGTTCACCGCCCGCTGGTCCCGGAACACGCTGGTGCTGGCCGCGCTGCTGGTCTCCGCGGTGACGATCGGACTGGTGCCCCTGGCCCTGGAGCCGTTGGGCGCCCTGTGGCTGGCGGCCGTGCTGATGGCCGTGGGCGGGTCGTTCCTCGGGCTGGGCCAGCCCCTGACGATGACCCTGATCGCGCAGGCGGTCCCGGCCGACTGGCGCGGCGCCGCACTCGGCCTGCGCCTGGTCGGGAACCGCCTCGGGCAGGTGGTCCTGCCGGTCGTGGCCGGCGTCGTCGCCGCACCACTCGGTCCGGCCGGAGGCGTGTGGTTCGCCTGTGCGGTGCTCGGGCTCTCCGGGCTCGAACGGATCCTGGGCCGTCACACCGGCCCGAACACACCCGGCCCGGACACCCCGGGGGCGAACGGGTCCTGAGGGGGCTCAGCCCCGACGGGGCTCAGTCCTCGTTCTCGTCCTCCTCGCCGTCCCATTCGCCGTCCGCATCGGGATCGGCTCCGGGTTCCTCGGGGCCGCCCTCCTGGTAGTCCGGGATGCCGTTGTAGTCCTCGTCACCGTCCAGCAGGAAGGTGTCCCGGCGCAGGGGGTCGATCGCGTCCAGGGTGTCCGGGTCATCCGACGAGCCGAAGTCGACGGTGCCGTCGCGGCCGTCGGCCGGTTCCTCCAGATCGTTCTCCGGCTCCTCGATGAACTGCTGTTCGAGTTCGTCTTCGTAGCGGGCCAACACGGACCTCCTCGATCTCGGGCGGCCCGGAGAGTGGGCTGATCCGCCTCCATCGGCCGCATCGTGGTTCCAGTCTAGTGTCGGCGGCGCCCGCGCGGCAGGGCCATCAAGGCCAGACCGACAAGGGCGATCATCAGCGTGCCGACGCCACCGAACAGCCACCCGCTCGCACCGGTCCCGGCCGTCCGGTCCACGTGGACCGCGTCGGCCGCGGCGTCCCGGTCCTCATCCGCTGCGGAAGCTGTGGAGTCCGGGGTGCCTGCCTGCGGCCCACCGGCCCCGGTGCCACCCCCGTCGGCGGCCTGACCGGTGCCGAGGCCGTCGAGCAGCCTCTCGGCGTCCTCCAGGACGCGCTTGGACCCCGCACCGAGTTCACTCGGGACCACTCCTGCCCACGGTGCACCACTGCCCGCCGCGGGGGCGGGACGCGGGGGCAGGACGACGGCCGGGCCACCGGTGGGACCCTCGGTGGGGACTGCATCGGTGGCCGTCTCCTCGCCGCCCGAGTCCCCGCCGGCCCCCTCCGAACCGGGGCGGGGCCGGTCGGCGCCACCGGGCGTGACCGCGCCACCGGGCGTGACCGCCCCGGAATCCGCGTCATCGCCCGCTCCGGGGGCCGGCGACGCGCCGCCCGGGAGCGTGCCGGTCTCGTCATCGGATCCGTCACCCGGCGTGGCGGGGGCAGTGGTGGTGCCGGGTGAGGACGGACGGGACGTCGGCGTCGGGGTGGGGGAGTCCCCGGGCGCCGGTGCCTCGCTGGTGGGCTCGGGAACCGGGGTCGGTGTGGGGGCGGCCGTCGTGGGCTCCGGGGTCGGATCAGCGGGTCCGGGCGGCGGCGTGGGAGTGGGTGTCGGTGTAGGGGTCGGCGTCGGGCTGGCGGCACCGGGCTGGACGAGCACGCCGATCTCGCAATGGGCCTCACCGCCCCGCCCGTCGGAGGCGATGACGGCGAAGTTGTCCTGACCGGTCGCACCGGCCGGAGCCGCATAGGTGATGACGTGGCCGGCGACGGTGGGCTGCACCCCGAGCATGGAGACGTCGGCGCGGAGCGTGACCGGGTCCCCGTCCGGGTCCGAGACGCTGACCCGGATGGACTCGGTGGAGCCGTTCTGCGTCATCACCCCGCCGCACGTCAGTTGCGGGGCCTGGTTCGGCGTCGCTGCCACGGTGGGGGAGGTGGAGGGCGAACCCTCGGGCGCGGGCGACTCGGTGCCGGTGGCGGCGGCCGGGGCGGTCAGCGCGGTGGCGGCCAGGAGGGTGCTGCACCCGACGGCGGCGACACGGCTCAGCAGAGGGCGCGCGTTGCGTGGACGATGTGGGGTTGCCAGTCGGTGGGCAGTGGTGGTCATTCAGGTGCCCCCCGGCTCTGAAGTACATTGGCCCCGTGCTGTCCGCCCCGTCGAGCGTGACGGACAGCACCGGCGTACTCGTAATCATACCGTGATGTTGGGGCCTTGGCTATCACAGTCACATCACGGTGATCACGGCGGCCTCCCGGTGCCGCGACGTCGGGAGGCCGCCGGGGGCCGGATCACCGGCCTGGCCTGGCCCGTGGCCCGGCCAGGCCAGTCGCGGTCGGGCAGACCGACCGCGACCGGGCGCTGCCGGGCGCCGGTCAGACGACGCGGCGTTCGGGGACCGAGACCTTCGCCGGGTCGTCGGTGACCACGTGACCGATGGCGGCGTCCACGGCCGCGAGGGTGGACTCGTCCAGGGTGATCCCGGAGGCCCGGACGTTCTCCACGATCTGCTCGGGGCGGGACGCGCCGACGATGGCGCCGGCGACGTTCGGGTTGGACAGCACCCAGGCGATGGCCAACTGGCCCATGGTGCAGTCCAGGTCCTGGGCGATCGGCTTAAGCTTCTGGACGGCGGTCAGGACGTCATCGGTCAGCCACGCGGCCATGGTCTGCTGACCGCCGCCCTTCTCGTCGGTGGCCCGTGAACCGGCCGGGGGCTGCTGGCCGGGCAGGTACTTGCCGGTCAGGGTGCCGCCGGCCATCGGGGACCAGACGATCTGGGACATTCCGAGGTCCTCACACGCGGGGACGACCTCGGGCTCGATCACGCGCCACAGCATGGAGTACTGGGGCTGGTTGGAGATCAGCTGGATGCCCAGCGACTTCGCCATGGCGTGGGCCTCGCGGATCTTGTCCGCGGGCCACTCGGAGACGCCGATGTACAGGGCCTTGCCGGACCGCACGACGTCCGCGAACGCCTGCATGGTCTCCTCCAGGGGGGTCTCCACGTCGTAGCGGTGCGCCTGGTAGAGGTCCACGTAGTCCATCTGCAGACGCTGCAGGGAGCCGTTGATCGACTCGAGGATGTGCTTGCGGGACAGTCCGGTGTCATTGGGACCCTTGGGGCCGGTGGGCCAGTAGACCTTGGTGAAGACCTCCAGGGATTCCCGGCGCTCTCCCTTCAGCGCCTCGCCCAGGACCGACTCGGCCTTGCCGTTCGCGTAGACGTCGGCCGTGTCGAAGCTGGTGATGCCCTGGTCGAGGGCGGCCCGGACGCAGGCGTGAGCCGTCTCGTTCTCCACCTGGGAGCCGTGGGTCAGCCAGTTGCCGTAGATGATCTCGGAGATCTTGAGTCCGCTGTTGCCGAGGTATCTGAATCTCATGGATTCACCCTAGTCGGCCGGGAACGGCAACGGCCGCCCTCCCGACGGGGAGAGCGGCCGTTGCGGCGTCTGATCAGATCAGAGCGGGCGGACTGCAGCAGCCTGCATGCCCTTCGGGCCCTGCTGGGCCTCGAACTCGACCTTCTGGTCCTCCTGCAGCTCCTTGAAGCCGGAGCCCTCGATGGCGGAGAAGTGGACGAAGATGTCAGCGGAGTTGTCGTCCGGGGAGATGAAGCCGTAGCCCTTCTCAGCGTTGAACCACTTGACGGTACCGGTGGCCATGGATGCCTCTTTCATTGGGGTGTTTACCCACGGGGATTCCCGCGGGGGCGAAGCGGTGTGTGGCGAAACCGCTTCCCAACGCCCCGTCCAGCCCGAGAGCTGACCGGTCCGCAGTGATGACGGACTTACTGCTACTACACTTCGTCGCCCATATTACGTGAGAGTGGTCGAAACAACAGCCCCACGGGGTCGAATCCTCGGCGTTGGCCAAGAATTCACCCGGAGCGTGAGGCATAGACCACCCGGTTCTCCAGGTACTGGTCCCGGCCGGTGTCGAAGACCCCCGTGCACGTGATCAGCCGGATCTCGTCACCGGCCACCGCTCCGTAGACCTCGAGCGTGGGGAAGTCGTCCACCGGGTGGTCCTCCACGCGATCCACCCGGTAGACGCGGGCGTCCCCGCCGGCGTCGGTCACCCGTACCTCGTGCCCGGGGCGCAGCTCCGGCAACCGCCCGAAGACCGCGGGCCCGGCCGGGGTGTCCACGTGGGCGACGAAGACGGTCGGGTGGCCTCCGGCCGGATCCTCGTCCGGGGAATACCACCCGACGTCCTCGCCGCTGTCCGGGACCCCGAGCGTCCCGTCGTCCTGGACCTGTACCCCGATGAGTCCGGTCCGCAGGCCGATGGCCGGGATCTCCAGTCCGGCGGGAGCGACAGGTGTGGCCAGGGTGTCTGCGGGTCCCTTCCATGCCGACTCCACGTTGTTCAGGAACGCGGACGTATCCATCGAACAACCCGCCAGGGACACCGCCAGTGCGGTCCCGGCCAGCACGGTGCTGAGACGCCGGGGCCGCACGGGGGGCCGGCGGGTGTCCACGGTGGATACGTCCCGGGGGCTCATGCCGCGCTTCGCCTCCGGCGGACCAGCGTGTAGGCGCCCAGGCTGACCGCGGCCGCGAGGGCGCCCGCCGTGGCGATCGGCAGGACCACGTTCTGGCCGGCGGCCTCGCCCCGGCCGGCGTCGACGCCCCCGACCGGCAACTGCGTGTCGTCCCCGGACGGGGCGCCGGGACCGGTGCCGGCCTGGTCCGGCGCGGTGGCGGCGCACCCCGGGTCCGTCAGGGTGCCGTCGCCATCGCCGTCACCGGTGGCCGCTGCCGCGGTCTCGACGAGGCCGTCCGTGCCGTCCGTGCCGGCCTCGATGGTGGCGTCACCGGTGCCGGTGTCCGTGGGTGCCGCGTCACCGGTCCCGGCATCCTGCTGGTCCCCGGCGGCGGCGTCGGTGCAGAGGCCGTCCTGCTCCGCGGGGCCCGCTGCGGGGATCCCCTCGGCCGGTTCCGCGTCGGCGGGACCCGCCTCGGCGCCGACGGGCGGTTCGTCACCCGTCTCCGGGGTGGGCGCCTCGCCGGTACCGGAGGTGAGCGCCTCATCGGTGCCGCCGGCGGGTGCCTCGCCGGTCTCGGCGGGGGCCTCCTCACCGGTTCCGGTGACTGGTTCGGGTGCGGTCTCGACAGTGGCCTCGGCGCCACCGGTCCCGGCCGCACCCTCCACGTCCGCCACCACGATGGTGCTGGCAGGCCCTTCCGCGAGGTCCAGGTCCGTGTCGGCGTGTGCTGCGGGTGCCAGCATCACCGTCGTGACCAGGCCCAGGGCTGCCATCCCGGTGATGGCCGGCGTGCGTCGGTAGAGGGGGGTCGTGTGCTGCATCAGAAGATCCTTCGTCCGCTGGATCCAGCCCGGGGTGGACTGGTAGCACCCCAACCTATGAGAGGGCTGTGAATGGGGCACTAGTAGGCACTACCCGACGTGCACTGCCGACGACCACGTCATCGGGCGCCGCCCTACTCGGTTTTTGAGTCTGTTTCGGTCCCGCTTCGCTTCCTCAGGGCTGAGGATCCCGGCCGCGGAGCCGGTCCATCTGACGGCGGTCCCGCTTGGTGGGGCGCCCTGCGCCGCGATCGCGCTGGGGGACGGCCAGCAGTTCCCGGGGGATCGGCGGCGGCGAGTGGTCGACGTAGTGGCGCACCGCCTCGGCGGCCCCGACCCGTTTGGCCAGCAGGCCGGTGACCTCCAGGACCCTCTCCCGGCCCGGCTGGCGCAGCCGGATGGTGTCACCGGGCTTGACCGGCTGGGCCGCCTTGGCCGGCTGGCCGTTGAGACGCAC
>NZ_CALMQR010000019.1:0-11684 GCF_937871995.1 uncultured Citricoccus sp.
AGCTGCCGCTTAGGCAGCCTGACCCACCCTGTCACCTATCGGTGCAGCAGTCCCATTCGCGTGCACCGACGTGTGGTACCAGTATGTATCGCGCACCTTCGAGTCATCATACGAGGGGTCGTCTCGCGCCGCCCAGAAGTCTGGCCGCTTCTCGACTTGGCAGTCGGTGCCACATTCTGGACAGGTTTCATACCCCTGATGAAAGCGATCCAACCACTCATCGTTCGCGTGCCACTCGTGCCTACAGGAGCCGCAGTGCATTCCGCGGAGGCGATCAAAGTTCACTGCACGCTCAATCACCCGACCAGTCTCACACCAACCACGGACGCCTTAATACTCAATACGCACACACCTCAGGCCACTTCCGTCGCCCAAAGCAAAAGGCAGAGTTTGAGAGTCACAAGAGACACCTCATACCACTCAAACGGCATGTCAGTGGGGGACTGTAAGAAAAACGGTGTGTGAGGGTCCGGGCTGATCCGAGAGGAGACGGCCGTGTCAGAGTCCACGACCGAAGCAATGGACGCGATGATCGATCCCGTGACCGGAGAGATCATTGACCATAAGGAACTGGCTGAGAAGCTGCTCGCGCAGGCCAAGGAGCAGGGCGTGAGTCTGGTCGGCCCGGGCGGGCTGCTGAACCAGCTCACCAAGAACGTGCTCGAGACGGCACTGGAGGCGGAGCTGACGGAGCATCTGGGGCACGAGCACGGTGAGGTGCCGATCGCGGAGAACACGCGCAACGGCACCCGATCCAAGACCGTGCTGACTTCAGATCGGCCCCGTGCAGATCGAGGTACCCCGGGACCGGGACGGGTCCTTCGAACCGGTGATCGTGCCCAAGCGCAAACGCCGCCTGGACGGCATCGATCAGATCGTCCTTTCACTCTCGGCCCGGGGCCTGACGACCGGGGAGATCGCCGCGCACTTCGAGGAGGTCTACGGAGCGACGGTCTCCAAGGACACCATCTCCAGGATCACCGAGAAGGTCGCCGGGGAACTCGCGGAGTGGTCGGCCCGGCCCCTGGATCCGCTCTACCCGGTGATCTTCGTCGACGCCATCGTGGTCAAGGTCCGCGACGGCCAGGTCCGCAACACCCCGTACTACGTGGTCATGGGCGTCACCACCAACGGAGAGCGGGAGATCCTGGGGATCTGGGCCGGTGACGGCGCCGAGGGAGCCCGGTTCTGGCTGCAGGTGTTCTCCGAACTGAAGAACCGGGGCGTGGAGGACGTGCTCATCGCCGTCCGCGATGGGCTCAAGGGATTGCCCGAGGCGATCACGACCACCTGGGAGCGGACGGTGGTGCAGCAGTGCATCGTGCACCTGATCCGCAACAGCTTCCGCTATGCCGGCCGGCAGCCCCGCGACGGGATCGTCAAGGCCCTCAAGCCGGTCTACACCGCACCGTCGGAGCAAGCGGCGAAGGATCGGTTCGTCGAGTTCACGACCGAGTGGGGCCAGCGGTACCCGGCCATCGTGCAGCTCTGGGAGTCGTCCTGGGCTTCAGTTCGTGCCGTTCCTGGAGTACGACGTGGAGATCCGCCGGGTGATCTGCACGACGAATGCGATCGAGTCGATCAACGCCCGCTATCGGAGGGCGGTGCGGGCCCGGGGCCACTTCCCGAACGAGGCCGCGGCGCTGAAGTGCCTGTACCTCGTCACCCGGTCTCTTGATCCGACCGGCGGCGGAAAGGCACGCTGGGTGATGAGGTGGAAGCCGGCGCTGAACGCCTTCGCGATCACCTTCGCCGGACGGTTCGAAAGAACCACTCACTGATGAAAATCGCCGGACCCACACACCCTTTATCGGACAGTCCCTCAGACGGCGGCCGCCCCGGCCGCCCCGGTGGCCCCTGCGGCACCGACGCGGCGCAGCCTGCGCGAGACGACCTTCCTGGTCCCGGACACCACCACCGAACCCGCGACCCAGGGGTGGCGGGCCGCGCTGAACCGGATGGGCCTGCGCCTGCCACCGTCGGAGGCCGAGCTGGCCGAACGGGAGGACGTGCGCACCGTGTCCCAGCACTGGCCCGGACCCAGGACCGTGGCCGTGGTCAACCGCAAGGGCGGGGCGAACAAGACCCCCACCGTGGCCCTGCTCTCCGCCGTGCTGGCCCGCTACGGCGGTGGGCCGGTGCTGGCCTGGGACAACAACGAATCCCAGGGCACCCTCGGGTGGCGCACCGAACAAGGCCCCCACACCGCCAGCGTGCTGGACCTGGTGGACTCCTCGGCTCGGTTGCTCTCCCCGGAGACCTCCACCGCGGACCTGGCGCACTTCGTCCACCACCAGCCGGCGGACAAGTACGACGTGCTGCGCTCCGATGGCAACGACGAGGGCGACCACGAGGTCACCGCCGAGGAAGTCGACATCGCCCACCAGGTCGCCTCCCGGTTCTACCGGATGATCGTCATGGACTCGGGCAACACCGCCCGCTCGGCCAACTGGCGCCGGATGATCGACCACACCGACCAGCTCGTCGTGCCGGTCACCGCGATGGAAGACCGCGCCGAGGCCGCCCTGCTCACCCTGCAGACCCTGGAGGCCCGGGGCGGGCACGACGCGGAGCTCGCCCGGGGTGCGGTGGTCATCGTCTCCGAATCCACCGACGCCGCCCGCGGCCTCGGGGGCGACGCGCTGAAGACGGCCCGGGCCGAGGCCCAGCGCATCGCCGACGGTTTCACCCCGCTGGTCCGCTCGGTGGTCCGGGTGCCCTACGACCCGGCCCTGGTGCGCGGGCTGATCCGCTACGACGCCCTGCGCCCGGGCACCCAGCGGGCCTGGCTGGCCGCCGCGGCGGCCGTCGCCCAAGGCTTCTAAGGGAACCCGCCGCCGTGGACACCTCCCGCAGCCTGCTACCCGTCGGCGCCGCGGCCGCCGTCGTGGGGCTGCTGATCCTGATCCCGGTGATGCTGATGATGCTCAACGACCAGACCCCCACCGCCCAGGCCGGGTGCCGCCCGGCCGGCGGCAACACCACGGGCATCCCCGAGCAACACCGCCAGAACGTCACCGCGGCCGCTACCGAGGCCGGGGTCCCGACCGCACTGGTCGCCGCCCAGATCCAGGCCGAATCCGGCTGGGACCACACCGCCCGCTCACCCGTCGGGGCCCGCGGTATCGCCCAGTTCATGCCCGCCACCTGGGAGCAGTACGGGGCCGGAGCCGACCCCTTCGACCCGAAAGCCGGGATCGCCGCCCTGGGCCGGTACATGAAGGACCTGCGCACCCAGGTCGGGCACCTCGCCCAGAGCGAGGCAAAGACGATCCAGCTGATCCTGGCCGCCTACAACGCCGGCCCCGGGGCCGTGCTGAAGCACCAGGGCATCCCGCCCTACGCCGAGACCACCAACTACGTGCAGAAGATCACCCGCACCGCGCAGCTGGACTACTCCGCCGACTGCCAACCCGTGGGAGGCGAGTTCATCGGGGAACTCGGCACCGGGGAATGGACCCACCCGCTGCCGGGAGGGCAGCTCACCAGCCTGTTCGGCCGCCGCCCCTGCCCGGCCGGGGTGCCCTCCTGCAACGACTACGTCACCGCCCACACCGGCATCGACCTGGCCGGGGGCGGCACCGTCGTGGCCCCCACCGACATGATCATCCGCTCCGCCGCAGACTCGATGCCCGGGCACGAGTACCTGGGCACCCACGTACTGGGCACCATGACCGAGGACCCGAAGCTGAACTTCCAGTTCCACCACTGCGCCCCCGGCACCCTCCGGGTCGCCACCGGGGACACGGTGGCCGTCGGCACCCCGCTGTGCTCCGAAGGAGCCTCCGGCAACGCCTCCGGAACCCACCTGCACTTCCAGATCACCACCCCCGACGCCCCCGGCACCACCCCCAGCCGGGAACACGCCATAGACCCCCGCCCGCTCCTCGCCCAGAAGGGAATCATCCTGTGAGACGCCCCTGGATCGCCCTCACCGGCACCGTCGTCGGCGCCGCCGCCATCGGAGCCACCGCCGCGGCCCTCATCGTGCCCGCCCTCGCCCCGCAGACCCCCGAACCGACCGTGAGCCCCTCCCCCGCGACCGCCACCACCAGCCCGGCGCACACCGAACGCGAACGCATCGCCCTGGACGCCGCGCGCATCATGACCACCTGGACCCCGGCCACCGACCACAACCGCACCGCCGCCGAACAACGCGCCCGACACCTGATGACCGCCCAACGCGCCAAGGCCGTCATCGCCCCCGAACGCCCCGCCACCGGCACCGAATGGCTCAAGGCCGCCAAACGCGAAGCCACCTCCGCACCCACCGTCGAACTCAATACCGCCACCGAACTCACCGACACCGGCGTCTCCGTCCTCGCCACCTGGACCTGGGACTCCCCCGACGGCAGCGACATCCCCACAGAACCCGGCACCCAGCCCCGCATCTACTACTTCGAGTTCACCCAGGACAACGAAATCCATGACTACAACTACTGACCCGGCGTGTCATACGTATGAAGTCGATTTCAGAAACTCTAGTGTGGGGAGCATGACTACACAGGTCCGTTCCCGCCGCGCAGGACGTCCCTCCAAGGGCGACCGACATGTCATGACCGCCCGTGTTCCCGTTGAGATGGCTGATCTGATCTTCCGTCTCGCCGAGGCCCGCGGCATTCCCGCCAGCGACTTCATCGCCGAAGCCGTGCAGGAGAAGCTGGCCCGCACCGATTTGTCCGACGTCGAGATGCAGGAGGAGCTGCCGCTGCAGAAAACCGCCTGATACAGCAGAAGGACCCGCGCCAACGGGTCCTTCCACAGAAATATCTAGTTATCCAACCCTGACCGTTACCGGCTACCAACCACTCGGTCGAGGGTTCTACCTTCCGCGTCCGCCAAGACGCTTCTGGAGGTCTGTTGCTCACTATAGCCGTACCCTCTTCGCGGGGGAAAGTTCCTGAAGCGTGTCACGCTGCGTGGTCGCTCACACATGCCCTCAGCCCACGCCCGAGTGTGCGCGTGGCCGTAGTAGACGCCACCGGCGCCATCCTCAACCAGTACGGCACGCACCGGCGTACCACCGCAGACACCCCGGCGCGCCCCTGGGCCGTGTACTTGGCCGGCAGTGACCACAGGTACCGGTTGCTGGCCTTCGACCTCGATGCCAAGACCCCCGACGCCGCAGTTGCGGTTGCGCGTGATGCCGAAACCCTTGTCGGACTGCTCGACGAAGCCGGCCTGGCCCCTGTGGTCTGTGCGTCCGGGCCGTCCGGCGGCCGTCACGTCTGGGCCGCTCTCGCGGATTCCGTGGAGGCTGACACCGTAGCCACCCTGGCCCGACTGGCCCGACACCTGTGCCCCACCCTGGACCTGGCGCCGCTGACCAACCCGGCCACCGGTTGTGTCCGTCCCCCGGGTGCTCCCCACCGAGCAGGGGGTACCTCCACCGTCGTCTCCGGTGACCTGAACAGCCTCTTAGCGCCCTCCGGCTCCGCTGCCGCTGTCCGGGCCCTCGTCGAGCACCTGGCGACACTCGTGGGAGCAGCCGAACCATCCGGCCCCCTCGAGGCGCACCGGCCGCTGCCAGTTGATGATCACGGGCATCCTTACCTGCCCGGTCCCCGGCGGGAACTGCCCGCCGTCAGCGGGGCGGCCCTCGAGGAAGACGCAGCGTTTGGGGACGCTTCCGCGGTGCTCTGGCGTGTGCTCATCGGGGCGGCCGCCGCCCGCTGGAAGCACGCCGACGTCGCCGCCCTCGTGCCCACCAGTCCCGGCCTGGAGCACCTGCGCTCCTACCGGTTGTCTACCGGTAGGAGCACCCAACGAGTGCCCCGCGAGCCCCGGGATGTTGCAGCGACCCTGGCCCGGCAGTGGGCCAAGGCCGTGGCCCACGTGGCCACCACACCCCGCCAGATCGGCGAAGACCCGACGTTTGATGCCCGCGCCGACGCCATCACCGCCCACGTCCGCGACGTCCAGGCCCGCGCCGATGCCGCCGCGGGCCGCTGGAGCCAGGGCCGCGGGCCGGCCGACCGCCGGGTCCTGGACGTCCTGTCCCTCCTGGCCCTGCAAGCCCTCACCCCGGACCTGGAGACCGACATCCGCCGCCTTGGCTTGCTCGCCGGCATCGGCCGCGAGACCGCTCGAGTCGCCTTGCTCCGGCTGGCCGCGGACGGCTGGATCACCAAGGTCCAAGACGCTGAAGGGTCCCGAGGAGCGCGGTGGCGATTGCACCCCCACGGCGATATCCACAGCAAGGAACCTAAGAGTCGGTCACAAGCGGACCCGCGCCCCGCAGGGGCCGGGGCCGCAGAGAGACTGACCCTCCTGGAAACTCTGACCCAGAGGATCCGCGCCTGCGTCCACGATGTCTTCACGCTGGGACCCGGGCTTGGACACGCTGCCGGTAACCTCTACGCCAAAGTCTCTAGAAATGCCCGGACTTTGACACAGCTAGCTCAGGACATTGGTACGACTAGGGACCATGCGGCCAGGCTGCTGGACCGACTTACTGAAGCGGGTCTGCTCACCCACTCCCCCACCGGCTGGTCCCGGAAGATCACCGATCCTCGCCCAACGGCCGCCAGACGGTTGCGCGTACACGGGCGTCTTGCCGAGCGAAGCGCCCGTTACAGGCTTGAACGCGAACTCTGGGCCTGGTGGCAAGCCGAGCTGGCCTGGATGCAAGCACCCCGACGCACCGCAGCCAGCCGACGGGCAGGCCCTGGCCAGCTAAGTCTTATTTCCGAGCTTGGTACAAACGTTTACGGGGCCCACCCCCGTCGGCCCGATGGCAAAGCAGACTATCGACGCGCCCGGTGGCTGGCGCTCACCGGACAAGCACGTGTAGATACGAGTGCCGCCGGCCGATTGCGCAGGGTGGACGCAGTCGATCAGGCCGCCTGACAGAGTACTGGGAGTACGAGACTCTGTAACTCACAGAATCTGTTTTTCAGATCATCGCCGACCTGATTCCCGGAACCTAACTCTCCGGGACTGTTCAACCTCGCTACTTCACCGCCATGTCCTTGGACCAACGGCCTCAAGTCTCCGAGGTCCGTACTCCGATGCCTACTGACGATTACAACGCAGACATGTCCTCTTCGACGATCCCTTCCTTTCCTTTGATCACAGACTCTGTAACTCACAGGCGGACAGACTCTGTGGCTCATCCCCGCGCAGATTCGTGAGGCGGTGGAGCTGCGTGCACGGTCCCGGTCTCGGGTCAGGGATCAAGGATCGAGGTTTAGAACTAGTGTCTACGAGTGCCCGCCGTGGGATGAGCGGACATCGGGCTCGTGACGCGCTCAGTTGCAGGACGTGGCCGGACGACCCGGCTCAACATCAGGGGATGCCCTCCACGCCGCAAAAATTTCCCCCTGGCGCGTTCCCCGGCGCGGCCAATAGCGTCGGAGTCTGTTAGTAACAGAGTTCGTGATTGAGTCAATTTAGTCCCTGATCCCCGACCACTCCCTCGCCGGACTCCCCCGATTTCCCACCCGTGGAGTAACACAGTCACGGACTCGCAGAGACTGTTCGTCCCGACGGGGGCCTCCGGGCGATTTCCGGGAGTGACAAGACTCTGCAAGGGGCACGCGACACCTTCCGCATCTTTTAGCGCGTCTTTCCACCACGCCTCGCTCGGACTCCCGGACTCACAGACTCCGTGATGTGCAGACACATGACCCCTCGCTCCCGCGGGAACAGGCTCCGTACTGGACTCGACCTTCCGCGATCAACGTTCGCCAGCAGCACCGGCCCCCTCAATGGGCAAGGGAGTGAACGGGCCACTTAGTCCCGTTCATAGACGGCTCCGCATCAACGGACACTAAAGAGATTCGCCCTCTCCTCAGAGCTAATACAACCGACGCGTTAGGCTCGCTACCACTGGAAGTTTCGGAGTCTGTTAGTAACAGACTCTGTTGCATGACCTAATCCGGTCTGGTCTCTGGTGAGCCGGGCCTAGCGAGGCACTTCTCCACGCTCTGCGCCGCGAATAACAGACTCGCGTACTCCCGAACTCTGTAACTAACAGGCACGCGCTCTTTGCGAGTTGAGACCCTGCGCAGCAATGACAACAGACTCTGTCAGTGACAGACTCTGTGGTGTCGGCGTGTCAAGACGAGCCCCTGCGGCAGAGAACCGTAGTCTGGGCGGTAACGGAACTTCCGAAATCTGTCACCCACAGACTTACAGACTCTGGCAATCTGTGAGTACCTGACTCTGGTGCATATCTGTAATCAACCATCAAGGAGGGCGAATGCGAATCGTCGCCGTCGTGAACGAAAAGGGCGGAGTCGGAAAGACGACCACCGTCATGGCCTTAGCGGCACTGGCCGCCGAAACTGAACGGGTGCTGGTCGTCGATCTAGACCCGCAGGGCTCGGCCATGGACTGGGGGAGTGCCGCCGAGAAGTCCGGCAAAGAACTCGACTTCCCGATCGTCACCGCGCGAAACCCCGAGGACCTCGGAGAGATGCGCAGCCTCGACTTCGACCTGATCGTCGTAGACACCCCCGGCAACCTCCAGAACGCCGACCTGCTGCGCAAGATCGTTGAATACTGCGACCACGCCATCCTGCCCACCGAACCCACCGCGATGGCTGTCCGGCCGCTGGTCCGCACCTGGCAGGACGTCGTCGAACCCACTGGCACTGCCTACTCGGTTCTACTCACCCGCACAGACCCGCGGGTGCCCCGCGACGTCGAGGACACTCGTGATCTGCTCACCCAGCTGCAACTCAGCGTGCTCGACCCCCACGTGCGCTCCTACAAGGTCCACGAACGGGCCTCCATCGACGGCACCGTGGTCACTGCATATGAGAAGAACCGGATGAGCGAGAAGGCGGCCGGGGACTACCGGGACGTACTGAAGGCACTGCGCAAGCAGTGGAAGGCTGAGGACCGCACCCGCGAAGGAGTGAACGCCTGATGGCCAAAGCTCGCATGACCGACCTGAGCGACCTGCTCGAGACGCGGAAAGCTACGCCGGCCACCCCGAAGCCTGTACCCGCTCCGAACGGAAAAGAGGCCGCCCCGAAGCCGGCGAAACGTCCCGCTGCTCCCAAGGCGGCCCCGGCCGCTCAGAAGCAGAATACGGAGACGCCCCCGGCAGTCACCGTACCCTCGGCGCCAGCTGGACTGCCCCGGTA
This sequence comes from uncultured Citricoccus sp., assembly GCF_937871995.1. Lineage (NCBI taxonomy): Bacteria > Bacillati > Actinomycetota > Actinomycetes > Micrococcales > Micrococcaceae > Citricoccus > uncultured Citricoccus sp. The sequence goes on from NZ_CALMQR010000019.1 coordinate 9,096, forward strand.
CAAAACTCTGGTCCGCAAGGAATCGCGCCTCACCGCTGCGCAGGCCGATCGGCTCAGCGGCATCGTGCGTGGCCTGAACCTCGCTCGGCAGGGACAGGGGGAGCGGATCACCGACAACACCCTGATCCGCGTCGGCCTCGAACTGCTCTTCACCCGTCTCGACGACCTGCACGGAACCACCGAGGCCGACCTGCTTCGATCCCTCGGACTTCACGAAATAAACTGACAGAACCCCTGAGTGACGGAGTCTGTCAGTCTGTCATTGTTTATGTCGCGGGCTGGCGGTGGGGTACGCCCTTCGCGTCCACCGCGGAGTGTCCAAGTCGGGCCTGCATGCCGGCATGTGGCGATCCGACCAAGACACTCGCTGCGGGTCCAGGGTGCCGGCCGCGAACTCGTCCCGTTGCGAGGCCAATCCCGGGCGCTGAAAGCGCGCCCGGGATTGGTGGACCAGCAGAGGGGCGGGGAGTCGTCCCTGGGCTTTCACGTATCGCGGGGCTTCGACTAGTAGTACTTCGTTAGGTCGGCTGCCAGTCCTGGTGGCAGTAGGGGCAGTGGCCGATCAGGGCGATGACGGCCATCTGGAGGGCGGCCAGAGTCTGGTAGAAGCTCAGCTGGCCGCCGCCGGTGCTTTTGGGTCCGGCTCCAGGCGCTGGGCGGTGGCGAACAGGTGGGCGGCGGTGACCAAGGTGACGTGGTGGTGCCAGCCGATCCAGGTCCGACCCTCGAAGTGGTCCAGGCCCAGGCCGTGCTTGAGTTCGCGGTAGTCGTGCTCGATCCGCTTGTCGGTCTTGGCCAGCCGCACCAGTTCGTCCAGTGCGGTGTCTTCGCCGAGGGTGGAGAGCCAGTAGTCGGTGGGCTCGGCGGCGCCGGTCGGCCATTCGGCCAGCAGCCAGCACGCCGGCAGGGTCCCGTCCGCCGCCCTGGGGATGGTGCGATGGGCCGGGCGCACCCGCAGGGCGGTGAACCGGCTGCTCATCACCGCCGACCGGTTCGCGGGGCCGGTGCGGGTGCCGGTGCGCCAAGCGACCTCGGTGAACCGCTCGGGGTGCTCGGTCGCCAGGGCCTGCACCGATCACGGGGCCTGGTGGTAGCGGGCAGTGCGCGGACGGGGCCCGCGCCCGGAGTAGTCCATCACCGCCGGGGTGGCCTCGGCCCGATGGGCGCTGGTGTCGGCCTTGACGGCCACCACGTACGGGATCCGGCGCTGGGTCAGAGCGGTGCGGAAGGCGCTGTTCTGTCCGTAACCGGCGTCGGCCACCACCACCGGGGGCCGGTGGCCCCAGCCGGCCAGCTCGTCGAGCATCTGCAGCGCCAGCTGCCATTTGGGCCGGTGCCGCACCGTGTCGGGGATGCCCGCCTTCGCCCGGCGCGCCCTGACCTGCTCGGCGTCCTGGGCCGTGGCCTGGCAGGTGTCGTCCCAGGCAGCGGGCACAAACAGGCGCCAGTCCAGTGGGCAGGAGGCCTGGTCGGTGACCGCGTGCACACTCACCGCGATCTGGCAGTTGCCGATCTTGCCCAGTGTGCCGGAATACTGCCGGGCCACCCCGGGCGAGGCCGTGCCCACCTTGGGGAACCCGGTGTCATCGACGACCCACGCCTCCGGGTGCACCAGCTCGATCGCCTTCGACGCCAACACCTGGCGGACCGGCTCGACCGGCCACGGCGAGGAGGACACGAACTGCTGCAGCTGCTGGTAGTCGATCCCGAGCCGGGCGCCCATCGGCTGCATCGACTTCCGGCGACCCTCCAGCATCAACCCCTGCAGGTACAGCCCACCCTTGGCCCGCTGGTCTTTCCGGACCAGCGAGGCGAACGCCTCGGCGACAAACTCCTCCAGCCGCTCACGCACATCCGGCGATCGATCAGCACGCATGGCATGAAACTACTCAGCGTCCGCATCCACCGGAAGACCTAACGAAGTACTACTAGTTCTGTTGACCGGATGAGTGAGGGGGCCACCCGTGAGAATGAATTACAGGACGAGAGGCGACGAGCCCGGTGTTTTCATCGACGGTGTCAAGGTCAGGGGCAACCTGGTCTGCAGGAAGGATCCTCGAGCGCCGTTCCACGCCGTGTATTTCAACGGAGAGCCCCAGTACGACCTCCAGTTATGGATCGATGCACGGTTGGAGACCGAGGTTCCAGCCCGCAGCCCAGAGTCTGAAGCCGTATACAAAGCGTTCGAAACCCACGACTGGGTCGGCGTGCCGGTATCGGACGCGAAGCGTTCGGGCAGTGATTGGTCACTGTCCACCTGCAGTGAACCGCCTCATCGCAGGATGAACCGCGCGAGGGCAGAGGGCAGCTGGAGGTAACCGCTCTGTCCCTGGTGGTGGGCGAGTAGCTGACGTGTCTCGCTGTCCCGTGGGCCCCGTGCCGGCAGCCAAAGTTGACCGTCACCGCCCGAGAGAAAACGCCGAGACCTGCGCGTCGGTCGTTGCCGGGTCGGATCCTTGCCTATTCCTGCAACGACACCCGGGTCCGGGCCACCGCGTCAGCGACGACGGCGCGTAGCGGGGCATTGATGTCGCGCCCGGCCAGCGGGGTGGACGCGGGCAGGCCGGCGGACTCCATCTGCTCCACCGT
>NZ_CALMQR010000020.1:0-35148 GCF_937871995.1 uncultured Citricoccus sp.
CGTGGCGGTACCCCGGCAGCAGTGACACGCTGGGACAGCAAAAAGGCCCTTCCTCAAGTGAGGAAGGGCCTTTCTTCTGGTGGACCTAGCGGGAGGCTTGTCGAAACTTGCCCCGCCGGTGATTCAGATGTCGCGAGCACACCAGTCCATCCGCGCGAGAAAGCACAAGACGCACCGCCGGAGGCACCAACCGCAGCAGGCGCCGCGAGCGTCCGCAGACCTCCTCCAGCGAGCGGAAGCCGCTTACGTTGCCGGCGGGTCCCTGAAGGCTGTGGCCCGGCAAGTTGGCCTCGGACACGAGCGACTCTCTCGCCTCCTGCGAGAGGGCGGTGTCGTCCTCCGCAACCACTCCCCGTCGATCAGCGAGATTCGGCTGATGCGGTCCATGTATGAGCAGGGGGCTTCACTGGAGCGTGTGGGCAACAAGTTCGGCTACACCGCGGGGACAGTCCGCAAACACTTGATCGCCGCCGGTGTCATGATGCGCGACACGCACGGTCGTGTCTGAATGGAGCCCCCCCACGGTTTCGGCAAGAGCTCAAGACATCATGGCCAACGCTGATGTTTCCAACAGGAGCTGGGTCCGAGTATGCAGTCCTTCGCCGTTCATATCAGCTCTGTACCCGGCCGCGCGCGCGATCGCGGGCTTGCTGCCGCAGTCTTGCCCGTACTTCGTCGTGGATCGTGGTCGAGGTCTGCTCTGCTGTCTCGATGGAGACCACGAGTGCGTATCGCACCGTCTTACCAGCACCAAGGTGTTGGGCGTCGTCCATGCATTCAACGTGGATCGGGAACGTGTCATCGTCGCCGAAAACCATGGCGCGGCTGCCTTGGACGATCTCGTGTTGGAGGCTCCCTCGCCTGACCGAGTTGTGCTCCGCATCAATGCGTTCTCCGCCTGCGAGTTGCTTGTCTGGAGTGGCGAAGTACACCTTCGCACTTCGGTAGCGGTTGAGCCGACTGACAGTGGGGGCCATGTACGCCAGGGTGATGGTGAGGCGATGCCATTCTGCGCGTGCACGAAGCGAAGGCGGGAGTGGCAACTCATAGGTGTGACGTTGGTCGCCGGCTATCAGCCCTCCGCTGACTAGGACTGCTCTGTTTGTGGCCCCAGCGCCGAGTCGATCTGTGTCGAGGCGCCCGTAGCCCAGAAGCGCGGTCAGGTGTCGACGAGCTTCCTGCTTGCTCAGCTTGAGTTCGCGGCGCAGTTGCGGTTCCCAATCGCCCCAGCTTGTCGCATGGGCAAGGAGGGCTCTCACTAGTAGGGGATGATATTGAGGATCTGGCAGCGGCGCGTCTTCTGAATCGTCGGAGCCAGCTTCAAGGACATCGAAGAGTCGGCTGGCCTCGCGCGTCACCAGTGCCGTTGCGTTGCTCGTGCCGACGCTGAAGACGGTGTGGTTGGTTGCGCCTGCTCGCCCAGGTGCAGCCACCTGGAGCCCCGGACCGGTAGTTGCGGTCTGGGCCAGTTCCACGGCAACGGTTTCTAGGCGATCGGCTGGAATGACAGGGCGGGTGTAGAGCGCTCTGCCACCGGTGTGATGCAGGTCGGGCTTGACTGATCGATCGACGCCGGGTCCCGTCGCGCCGTAGTGGGCAGGTCCGTTCGGGTGCGTAATGTCCCAGGCGGTGTCTGGTACGTCGATATCGCCGAGTCCGTCGGTGTGGGTCGCTCCGATGGTGAGTGCGTTGAGAGCATCTCCTGGAGGGAGGATGCCGCGCAACAGCGCACTGTCGTGGAGGGTTCGGATTGCAGCGGATCGAGCGGATTCGGGGTCGCTGGCCACGGTAACGGGAATTGTGATTGGGCCGAGGTGATTGCCAGCGCTGACGATGAACAGCAGGTTGTAGGAGTGAGCTAGCCAGTCGAGTAGCCGGCCAACAGGGCTCATCCTTCTCACGAGCGCTCGTGCTTGGGACCCGATCGAGAGGTTGATGACGCGCACGCTGGGTGCGACAGGGTCGTGGCCGGCATCACCTTCAACGATTCGCTTGACCGCGCGGTGTAGCAGGTCAGGGAACAGCCTGTCTGGCAGGGTCTGTTCGTGTCCTGACATGAACTCGTGGGGTTGCATGATTGGACGCACATAAAGGGGCCGGTCGATCGGTTCACTGCGGGTGGCAAGGTCTCCATGAATGATCAAGGACGCCATCGCCGTGCCGTGGTAACGAGAGGCCAGCGGGTAGTCCTCGCCAAGACCATCAGGATCATCGACTACCAGTCGACCTGCGAGGGCGTCATGGTTAGCGAACGGCAACCCATCCAGCAAGGCGACCCTAGGCAACTCAGAAGGGGCACCTCTTCGGGGTTCCAGGTCGAACTGAATACTCGTTTCCGTGGTCGGCGGTGCGACGTGCATAGGGGTGAACGGGCTGACAAACATGACTTCGTCTGTGGCCAGTAGTTGGATCGACTCGGCACCCTCAGTGGTCAGGGAATGAACCTGTTGAATCGGCAGTTCGGCAAGCAGGGCGTGGTAGCTGATCTCCCCGATCTGAGAGCGATCGAGCACACGCCCGCCACTGTCGGCGATGACTTGCTCGACGTGCGCTTGCGCGGTGGCGCGCTGTCTAGCATCGGAGCGGTACCACAGCTCGATTTCAACCATCACAGTGCTCACGGATTGGCCGACGAGGTCGAGCGTCTCTTGCCACTGTTCGCGAAGGCCGGTCTCTCGGATGCGATCCTCTGGCCCCCAGCGTCTGATTGAGGTGAGCTGTTCGAACGCTGTCTTGAACCTGCCGAGGCCACGAGCAAACTTTGTTGTCGGGTCTGTTTGCCAAGTTTTGAACAAGCTGAGGAGTTGATCAATCGCTTTTGCGTTCGACAGCATCAGGTACAGGGAGTGCTGAACGGGCTTGTCCGTACGGCCGCTCTTGGACTCCACCATGTGGAAATCGTCGTCAGGGTCAGATTGCTCCCCGATCAATTCAGACAAGAACTCCAGCCCGTCGACTTTGTCGATCGCGTTGCGGAAATCCGTGACGCTGCCGGCGAGGTCAAAGACCACTACCAAGGCCGGATCTACCTCATCCCGCGCGTCAGGCGAGAGACGTGCGCGCTCGGCATCGAACGCCGAGCGCAGTTCACCAAATTGCGGTGTCAGGCGTGCGCCCTGCCTGCCGCTGGTTGGTTTGGACAAGCGTGGCAGATCGCGTGCCTTTTGTTTTGGTCGGCCTGCAACCTTCGGTGCCCCGAATGCCAGGAAGGGCCGAGGCTCGGCCGTCATCCCGTTGCCTGATCTCGTCTGTGCTCCAGACGTTCTTGGACGATCTTCCGGAGGTTGCTGTCGGGGAGTTCGAGGACTGCTCTGCGACGCACGTCGAGAGCGAACTCTTCCAGTTCGGAGAAGCTAGCTCCCGCAAGTTTGTCCGCCAGAGTGCGCGGGGCAAATCCGAGATCACCGCCCAGCCGGGCGGCGAGGCGTTCGAGAAAGCGCGTCGCTTGAGCACGGCTGGGTGGTTCGAGTTCGGCGCGGATCTGGAAGCGTCGCCATGCTGCCCGGTCGAGAAGCTCGCTGTGGTTTGTCGCCCCGACTAGAAGGACATGCGGAGGCAGCCGGTCGATCTGGAGCAGCAGTGTCGAGACCACGCGCTTGATCTCTCCTGTCTCGTGCTCGTCCGATCGCTCTTTAGCGATGGTGTCAAGTTCGTCGAAAAACAGGACGCAACGGCGCGTCCGTGCGAACTCGAAGGCATTGTCGAGCCGTGCAGCGGTTTCGCCCAAGAAGCTTGAGACCACTCCTTCATAACGGATGACGTAGAAGGGCAGCATCAGTTCTGAGGCGATCGCCTCGGCGACGCTGGTCTTGCCGTTACCCGGCGGACCAGACAACAGGAGTCGGTTGCGGGGCTCGATTCCGTAGCTGCGGAGCAGCTCGGAACGCTTTTGCTCTTCAATCAACTCAGCGACGACCCGACGAGGGACCGGTGCAAGCTCTAGCTCTTCCAAGCGGCGTTGAGGAACGATCTCCTGGATCAGGTCGCGCATAGCTGCCGCATGGTCGTCACGCGGAGCGCTCTGCCCAGTAGTGGTAATCAGCTCGGACAAGCGGTCAGCGACAAGGTGGTGCTGGTTGGCTCGCTCCTCAGCGATTACAGCTTCGACGAGAACGCGAAATCGGTCTCGGTCACCACGTCTCTCCGCTTCGACGAGGTCAAGTAGCAGGTCAGCACGCGCCATCTCTGCCTCCTTGAACCGCTAGCCGTTACCCTTGCTCCATCTTAGCGGCGAGCACCGGGAACCGAGAGAGCCTCGCCGCCGTGGACACCCCGGTCCCCGCGCGACAGCGGCGGGTTCACTTCCCTCGCGACTGCCAGGCAGTATGGTTGCCTGTAGGCGGCCTCTACCTGCGTGGCCCACCGTTGGATGCGGTGGTTGACCTGATGGCTTCGGTCGGAGTGGTCCTCTTGTTTCCTTGTCGCCGGTGACGAGGAGAGGACTGTGCTCATGTTTCGCCTGATCTGGATCGCCAGCATCCACACGCGGGACTTCCTGCACCGCTACATGCCGACCAACATCGTCTTGGACAGGCTCCGCACGCGGCGGGGGCTGAAGTGGGGCGTCCCTGCGATGTTGCTGGCCATCCCGTATCTCGTGGTCGCGAACATCCTGACGATTCTCATCGGCCGCGGTGCGCCTGGTTGGTTCCACTTGCTGGTGCTGCTGTGCATCTGGAACGCGTTCAAGTTCCTGGTCATGGGGCCGGTGAGCGTGGTGCTGTTGGTGCGTGCCCGCACGGCTGAGCGTCGCGACCGGCGCCTGCTGTCACGTTCGCCAGTGCACATGGCCTGACCCTCGCGCGAGGCTCGCGGGCTGTGTTGGCGCACCTACTCGGCGGAGTCTGTTCGAGGAGGGTGCGTCATGTCTGGTGTTACTGGTCTTGGTGTTGACGAGCGTCGTGCCCGGGTGGCGTTGGCGTTGTTGGCGGAGCCGGATGATCCCGTCACGGGAGGGCTGCTGCGTCGCTTGGGTGCGGTTGAGACGCTCGGGCTGCTCGACACCGACACGACCGTGCCTGGGCTGGGTCGGGTTGATAATCGGGTGTGGCGTGACCGTCTCGCCTCACCGGGCAGGCTGGATGGGCTGGACCAGCGGCTGCGTGTGGTTGAGGAGAGCGGGATCGCCACGCTGATCCCGGGTGATGCGCAGTGGCCTCGGGCGCTGGATGATCTGGGCGACCGCGCGCCGTATGTTCTGTTCGTGCGCGGGGCAACGTCGTTCCTGGCGCGGCCAATGCAGGACTTGGTGACGGTCACGGGTTCTCGGGCGGCCACCGCGTATGGGGAGCATGTCGCCGCCGATCTGTCGGGCGACCTCGCAAACCATGAGCGCGTGCTGGTCGCTGGCGGCGCCTTTGGCGTCGAGGCAGCTGTGTACCGCGCAGCGTTGGCGGCCGGTGGGGACACGATCGCGGTGCTCGCCGGTGGGGTGGACCGCCCATACCCGAGCGGGCACCGTGAGTTGCTGGATCGGGTGGGTGATGTGGGTGCACTGGTAAGCGAGCTTCCTCCCGGATCGGTACCGACTCGGCATCGGTTCCTGGCCCGCTCCCGACTGTTGGGTGCCATGTCGGCCGTGACGGTGGTCGTGGAGGCCGGCGCGCGGTCGGGGACACTACGTGTGGCGGCCGAAGCCCACCAGCTCGGACGCCAGGTCGGTGCAGTGCCGGGGCCGGTCACCAGCGTCACCAGTCATGGTCCGCACGAGCTGCTCCGTACCGGCCGCGCACACTTGGTCACCTCCGCTGCCGACGTCGAAGAACTCACCGCCAACCGCGCCACCCAGCGTCCGGGGCTGTCAGCCGAGTTCACACGGCGCGCGTCGCCGGCGGCTGGACCACCGGAACGGTCTCTGTAGCCCGGTCGGCAGACTCATGGGGTCTCGCAGCATCCCTGTGGACGGTGCGAGACCCCTTCTTTGTCCCCTGCTGTTACAGGTCGAGGTGCCGCGTCGCTTGGACGGCGGGGCGCCGACGCTCGTCCCGGAGGGTCGGGCGGGTCAGCGTCCGGAGCGCGGTTTCGGCTCGGGCGCGGTCGATCTTCTGCGCCGTGCCTTCGGGCTGGGCGCCAAGCGGTGCCGGGTCGCTGATCTGGTACCGGTCACGGTAAGCGGCAACGACGAGCGCGCGGCGTCGCCAATGCTGGCGCTCCCGCCCATCGGCTGGGATCGGACCGAGTGCCGTAACCCATGGTTCGTGGGTGTGGACGGCGGCGTCCAAGACTGCTTCTGCTCGAGTTTCGATGAGTTGGCGGCGCTCGGTCAGGGCTTGCTGCATGTCGGGGGTCATGGGGCCGGTGGCTTCGGGAATCAGGCCGGCGATGAGACGCAGGGCCTGGCGGGTGCGGCCCGATCCGGCGGGACGGATGGTGGCGTTGGCGAGGCGGTGGTGGATGACGGAGGCGATGTCGTCGGCGTCGGCGAACCCGCGAGCCTTGATGAGGCGTGGCAGGAGGGTGTCGACGTTGTGGTGGTTGGCTTCGGCCCGGCGCAGTTCCGCGGTCAGGGCGCCGAAGGCGTCGGAGTCGATGACGGCTTGCGCTTGGTCGGTAGTGAGGCCGCTGGTGGTGACGAGGGCGGTCCAGCGGTCGTGTTGGGCTGCGGCGGCGATGGTTTCGTATTCGGCGGCGAGTTGGGCGATCGAGCCCCACCGCTCCTGCTCGGCGGTGATGGTCTCGTGCGCCGACAGCTCAGCACCGCTGTGTTGGAGCACGCCGTAGAGGACCGTGCGGGCGGTAGCGTCAGGATTGTCACCCGGATGCGCAGTGGCGTGATCGTCGGGGCGGTCGAGGACGACGTAGGCCTGGTTCGATTCGCGTCCGCGCGTCATCGCGACATACAGGTTCTCCCTGGTGGTGGTGGGTTCGACGAGGACGTGGGCGGTGTCGGTGGTGATGCCTTGGGCGCGGTGGGCGGTGACGGCGTAGCCGAGGTCGACGTGCTCGGCCACGTAGTCTGCGGGCAGGACGATGCTGTTGCCGAACCGGGTCCCGGGTGGGCGGATCGTGATGGACCCGTCGTCACGTACGGCGGTGATGGTCCAGGTTTGGCCGTTGCGGACCCAGCCGTGCCGGTTCCGCAGCCGCCGGTCGTTGCGGCGGGTGATGATCGTGTCCCCCACACCTGCTGCCGATCCGTCGGACAGGGTGATTTCGGGGCCGGGCTTCAGCGTGCCGTCGAGGATGAGGTCGGCGCGGGCGCGGACGTTGAGGGCGGTGACGTTCTCGCGGGTTTCGGCGATCAGCACCGACGCCAATCCCGCCTGGCGGTCGTGGCGCCAGGCGGTGTAGGCGGCATCGGTCATGGCCTCGGCGTCACCGTCATGGATGCGATCGTGTGCCAGGTAGGTGTCGATGACTGGGGTGCGGCCGTGCCGTAGCTCCAGGGATGCGGTCTTCTCCCAGACGTGGGTGAAGCGGTGGACATCGACCAGTTCGGGAGCATCGTCACGGTCGTGGATCAACAGACTGAACGCACCACCGGCATCGACAGACTGGAGCTGCGCGTAATCGCCGACGAGCAGCACCTTCGCTCCCGCTTCCTCCGCTGCCTGCGTGATCCGGTCGAGCGAGAGGGTGCCTGCGAGGGAGGCTTCGTCGATGATGACCAGCTGCCCGGGCTGGAAGCTGGCGCCGGTGTGTTGGTGGGTGGTCCACCACTTCGCCGTGTTTTCCGTCTGAATGCCCAGATCGTCGGCCAGCACCTGCGCCGCAACCGCCGACGGGGCCAGCCCCACCACCGACCCGGCACCATGCGAGGCCTCCCATGCCCGACGCAAGGCGTTCATCGCGGTCGTCTTACCGGCCCCCGCCGGCCCCACCAACACATCCACCACCCGGCCCGAGACGGCAACCGACGCCAAAGCTTCAGCCTGGTCGGGACCGAGCATCCGGCCCTCGGCATCAGGCTTGCTCGTGATGGTCTCGACGGTGGCGAGGTCGATGCTCGGGCCGGTGGTGGTGCGGGCCCGTTGCAGGAGGCGGTCTTCGGCGGCGAGGAGGGTGTCGGAGGAGAACACGGTCGAGTGCTTCGGCCGAAAGACGCTTGTGCCGTCCGGGCGGCGGAACTCCACCGGACTCACCGCTAGCTCGGGTGGGGTCAGGCGCAGGGACGCGTGTTCGGCAGCGTCGGCGACCATGGCGGTGATGGCTTCGCGGTCCTCAACGGTGGCAAACCGCCACCCCATCGTTTGGCGGGCGGCTTCGGCCATCAGGTTCCAGCGCCGCCACGTCGAGCGCTTCTCACCGACCACCTCGACCACCGACCGCCCCACCTGCTCGATCAGATCCAACGGCACATCATCAGCCCGCAACAACAACTGCCGCTCCCCCGCCGTGACGCTCCGCGCCCACACGGTCGCATCCATACCGAGCTGCTGACCGGCGCGGGTGCGCCACTCGGCCGTCAGCTCCGCCAACGAGCGGACCTGCTTCTCCGGACGCGTCGCGAGCGTGGCCTGCGCACGCAACCGGATCACGGTGGCATCAGATGGCTGCCGTCCGTGAGCGGCCACGTACTCGGCCACCAACCGGTCCTTCTCCACCTCGATCTGCCGCGCCCGCGTGGAAAACTCCGCCACCAGATCCTCGGGAACGTCGGTGATCGCCCACGACGGGTTCCGATCCCGTCCCATCTCCCGCGGCTCCCACGTCACGCCGAACGTGCGGGTCATGTGATCGGCGAACACGGCCTCGTGCAGCTCGGACAACGCGACAACCGCAGCATGCATCGGACGCCCATCCAGACTCCGCCACTTCCCATCCAACACCGTGCGGGCCTTGTTGCTGATCACCACATGCGTATGCAAGTGCGGGTCACCGGCGCGGGAATCGAAGTGATCGAACGCGGTCGCGATGAGCCCGGTGACGTCAACTTGTGCAACCGCGCCATCACCAGCAGTTGCGCCCGTGCGGGTGGCTGCAACCTCGCGCTCCATGAACGCAACCACCGCCGCAACCGCCTCATGATGGGCTTGCGCAATCAACGCCTGCGTCCCCGCGTCCGCAACCGCCCACAACACCGACGCCGACTTCGGCACACTGAACGTGAAATCAAACCCCGCCACCGCACGCCGCGACCCCCGCGCAGCCTCCTCCGCCTCGATCTGCGCCACCACCCGACCCCGCTCCACCACACCCAGCGATGCGTCCAGTTCCGCGACACGGTCCGCAACCCGCTCAGCCGTCGAGCTGTACGCCGGATACGCCCGCCCCAGCGGGTCACCAGTGATCGGGTCCCGTCCCATCCCGACCAGCAACTGAAGCTGTGCCTCTGAGACCTGGGCGCCAGGGGTGAGTCCACCATGCCCCAGAGCGGCCACGCCCGAACCAAGCCAGCGCCCCGGCGGGGTGCCCGCCTCGGCGTAATAACGGGTCAGCGGAGTCGACAACGACCGGTCACCATCGCCGGCCGCCACCGTGCGCAGCAGGTACTTGTAGCCATCGCCGGCCGACATCACCCGCATCGACACCGTCACCCGAACCACCCCTCACCCGGTCGTCACACAGGTGAGCCGGCAGCCTCCCAACCTCGATCTGCAAGACGCGTGGCAGATCTGTCGAGGTCTCTCACGGAACGAATCTCGATGATGCCGAGGCTCTGCGGCCGTGGGTTAGCTCGGGATTCGTACTGGCCAGCATTGATACGGATCTGCGCGTCTTTGAGCAGAGACGGGATATTGAGTCGCTGACCGGCAGCGGGGTCACCTACGCTGGTGGGCATGTTGTTCTACGGCACTGCTTCGCTGCGTCTGCGCAGCCGCTAACAGCGGCGGGCACCCTCCACAGGTTGTTGCTCCCGCACCCGGTGATCACGGCCGGGCGGCTCTTTCAGCGTGCCCGGCTCCGCAACAACCACGGAGCAAACAATGCCTACCTATCGAGGTGGCCGTCATGAGCACGGCCAGAACTTCCTGACTGACCCATCCACCATTGCCACGATCACACGGCTCGTGGCTGCCACCGAGGGCCCGATCATCGAGATCGGCCCCGGTGACGGAGCACTCACCACCCCGCTGGCCCAGCTCGGGCGACCGGTGACAGCCGTCGAGATCGACACTCGGCTCGCCCAACGCTTGACCCAACGACTCCCACCGCACGTGGAGGTCGTCGCCGACGACTTCCTGACCTACCGGCTTCCAACATCTACGCATGTGCTCGTCGGCAACCTGCCGTTTCACCAGACCACGGCCATACTGCGGCGCATCCTGCACTCCCCGGCATGGACCGATGCAATCGTGCTCGTGCAATGGGAAGTCGCGCGGCGCAGAGCGGGCGTCGGCGGTGCCACGATGATGACAGCGCAATGGGCGCCTTGGTTCGAGTTCACGCTGCACAGTCGTGTTCCCGCTCGCGCGTTCACCCCACGTCCGGGAGTCGACGGCGGAATCCTCACCATCCACCGTCGCGAACATCCGCTGCTGTCCCCGACACGGCGACGCCACTTCCATGCCCTGGTCCACCGCGTCTACACCGGCCCCGGCCGCGGGCTCGCCCAGATCCTCGCACGCACCACCACGCTCGACTCACCACAGACCGCACAGGCGTGGCTGACACGCCACGGCATGACCGCTGCAGGACTCCCGAAGGACCTGCCCGTCGAGGCATGGGTGGACTTGTTCAAGACCACCGGTTCTTCCCCGCCTGCACACCGTGCGCAGACGCAGCAGGTGAAGTCGAGGAGGCGCCGTCGATGACCATCGCAGCGCGGCGCCAGGCCTGCCGCTACACGTCAACAGCTAGGAGTGCCACGGAGCACCGTTCCGGTGAAACTTCCACAGAACTGGCAGCGCGGCTGCTCGCAGAAGCACCTCAACGGGATTGGCGACTCCGTGACCTTGCCGCGCTGGTTCACCTCTCGGTGTCACAGCTGGGCAGAGCGTTCACACAACGATTCGGGATGCCGCCCATGCGGTACCTGGCTCACATTCGGGCCCATCGGCTGGCTCACCTTCTGGTCGAGACTGATCTTCCAATCGGCGTCGCCATGACAAAAGTCGGGTGGCGCAGCCGTGGACATGCCGCACGGCAGTTCACCGACGTCGTCGGGATCAGCCCGTCCGAATATCGGCGCACTGCGATTGGGCGCACTCTCACGGAGACCAGCCCGTGGCCATCAGCAACGCAGGGCAGCCCCCAATCAAAAGGCCCCCTCACGACAGGAGTGCCGTGATGCCGTCGGAGAGAATCTCGCGTGGGCTGATGTGGTGCGTCGCGTGGAGCCGCGCATAGGTAGGAGCTTGGTCAGGGTCAATGGCGACGCGCTTCTCGTCAGACGCCATGGGTGCGGTCAGCGAGGCGCCAATCACCAGGTTGGACAATCGGTAGGCCGTTCCCAGCGGATCCGGGGTACCCGCTTGTTCGAGCAGGACGCACATCCGCTCGGAAAGGGCCAGGTACGCCGGGCCCCTGGGAGCGCGCATACCGATGACCTGACCGGCCCACCGGTGGGTCGTGAGGTGCGCGAAGAAGGCGTGCATCAGGGCAGGCAGGTCGGCGTTGCGGATCGACTCGGACATCACGGGATCGTCTGCAAGCGCTGTGTCGAGGGCGAGGTCGAACAGATCGTCGACGGATTCGACGCGCGAGTACAGGCTGGCTGGAGCGACACCCACCTGTTGCGCCACAGATCGCAGGGTGAGGGCCCTCAACCCGCCTTCGTCCAGCAGCCTCACCGATGCCCTCGCAACCTCCCCGATGTCCACTGCGCGGAGGCGTCGCACAGGTTTGCGGTGTTCCCAGTAGCTCACCCCACCAGCCTAACCAAACATGCTTCAGTTAGCTATCCATTCTATGTTAGGTTTAGCGCATGCTGGATGCCACCACCCTCCCGATCACCTTTGAGAACACTCGCCTACGCCCCCTCTCTGAGCTGGACGCAGACGCGTATGCAGCCGGCACCAAGGATGAAGCTGTGCGGCGCTTCGGCCACCTGCCCGAGTCCGACTACACCCCCGAGTCCGTGCGACGGATGATCCGTGACGAGGTTGCTGAGGGTCTGTCGTCCGGCACGCTGGCAGTCCTCGCACTTGCCGACGCCGAGACGGACCGGTTTGTGGGCTCCTTGGTGCTCTTCGACGTCAGCACGAACTCTGCCGAGGTCGGGTTCTGGATGCATCCGGATGCGCGGGGAGCAGGGCACGCTCGTCGGGGCCTGGAGTTGGCATCGTGCTTCGCACGCAACAGTGGACTGCGAACCTTGACAGCACGCACGCTCCTGAAGAACAAGGCCTCCCAGCGGTGCTTGACGAACGCAGGGTTCCATGAGGTCGAGCGAGCCGTCGGGACCACGCCCGCAGGACAGTGCGAGGAACTATTCCATTACCGGCGCGACCTCAAGCCCACCGCCCAGTGGTCGTTGGCGACGGAGCGGCTTCGGCTCCGTCCACATAACGCCGACGATGCCGAATGGCTTCACGAGCTGTACTCGCGACCCGACGTTGCCCGCTACCTGCTGGACGAGCCATGGACCGCGGAGGTCACCCACGACAAGCTCACCGAACGCCTAGCGAAGACTGACATCGATGGCGAGACTGGCGCGCTTGCGCTGGTCATCGAGCATGACGGCGTCCCGATCGGAGACGTCGCGTTGTGGCTCACCGATCACGAGCACCGTCAAGGCGAGATCGGGTGGGTTCTCGACCCGGCGCACGGTGGGCAAGGTTTCGCCAGCGAAGCCGTCCGAGCAGTGCTCGCCCTCGGGTTTGACCACTACCGGCTCCACCGCATCACCGCGCAGATGGATGCCCGAAACAGCGCCTCGGCAGCACTGGCTCGTCGTGTCGGGCTCCGGCTCGAAGCACATCACGTCCAGGACTGGTTCAGCAAGGGCGAATGGACCGACACCCTCATCTTCGCGCGACTTGCCTCCGAGCACATGCGCCAATGATCGGGAGTCTGACTTTCATGCTCCCTGTACGCGGCTCCCAAATCTACCGCGCTCTGACGACGTATCGGCATATTGAAAGGCTGAGATGACTCAAGATCCCCCTGCGCCGGCCTCGCAGCGAACACGGTGGTTCGTGCTCACCGCCGTCTCTCTCGGTTTGCTGCTTGCAACGGTCGACACTTCGATTCTCTACGTGGTCATGCCTCTTCTGACGGACGAGTTGTCGGCGAGCGTAAGTGAGTCACTGTGGATCATCAACATGTACCCCCTCGTCATGACTGGCCTACTGCTGGGCACCGGGACGCTCGGGGATAGGTTCGGACACAAGCTGGTGTTCCAGATTGGCATCAGCGCGTTCGGGATAGCTTCCCTACTCGCAGCCTTCTCTCCAAACGCGTGGGTGCTGATCGTCGCGCGGGCACTACTCGCGGTGGGCGCAGCACTGATGCTGCCCGCGACACTCGCGATCATCCGGTTCACGTTCGAGAACGAGGATGAGCGCAACGTCGCCATCGCTGTTTGGTCGAGTGTCTCGATCGGTGGCATTGCCTTCGGTCCGCTCGTTGGAGGCCTGCTCCTGGAGTGGTTCTGGTGGGGCTCGGTCTTCCTCATCAACGTCCCCTTTGCCCTCGTGACCTTCCTGTTGGCGGCCATGTACGCGCCAGCGGCTCGCGCATCGGCAAGAACGTCCTGGGACTTGCTGTCATCTGTGCTGGCGCTCGTTGGGTTGACTGGCCTAGTCGCAGCGATCAAGCAGGGTGCCGTATCGGCCCCCTCCGGCGCCTTCATTACAGGGGCACTTGCGACGAGTTTCGTCTGCTTCTGGTGGTTCGCACGACGCCAGCGGAGACTCCCAACACCGCTCCTGGATTTCTCGGTCTTCCGCAGCCGATCGGTCGTTGCCGGTGTCTTGGCAGCAGGGCTGGCTACATTCGTCTTTGCCGGAGTTGGGGCGGTGACTTCTCAGCACTTCCAGCTAGTTCGTGGATTCTCACCCCTGCAGAGCGGACTCCTGTTGGCCGCGATCGCGGCGGGCGCGACGGTGACCTCCCTCCTTGCGGGTTCAGTGCTTTCCCGAGTCGGGCCGCGTCGCCTGCTCGGCGCTGGCTGTGTTGTTGCGGGCGGGGGTTATGCACTGGCAACCCTGGTTCTGGAGGCGAACTTGTGGATGTTCGCGGTCAGCCTGTTCCTCGCGGGCACAGGAATTGGAGTCCTGATCACAGTGGCTTCCTCCACGATCATTTCCAACGTGTCTGCTGATCGGGCCGGGATGGCCTCCGGCGTCGAGGAAGTGTCATACGAGTTCGGCAGCCTGATCTCCGTCACGTTGCTAGGCAGCATCTACGCGGCGTTCATGGCCCGTGAACCCTCCTGCGGGACTGAGGGGTACCAGGTTTCGCTGGCGCTCGCAGCGACTGCATGCCTTGTCGGGTTCATGGGCATCGCCCTCCTCTTGCGCAGTGATCGAGCCCTGTCGCGCTAAGCACTCGACCTCCACGCGGATGGGTCTTCGGAGGCTCCCATGAGTCGCAACCGCATGGGGTCTCTACGTCAAGTGGCGGAACCTGACCCTGCTGAGATTGCTGCATCACTACTCAACGACTGGCCGGAAGTGCAATGGACTCTGGAGTCAGTGGCAAGAGAGGTGCACATTTCGCCGTCTCAGTTGGGTAGAGTTTTCGCGCGACGGTACGGGATCAGCCCGATGAAGTACCTGACGCGGGTTCGCTGCGTCCAGCTCGCGACACTGCTCGCGCGCAGCCGACGTCCTGTCGGTGAACTGATGCACGAGGTGGGATGGCGCAGCCGAGGCAATGCTGCGCGACAATTTCGACGCATCACTGGCCTCCTTCCGACTGAGTACCGTGACCAGTCTCAGCAACGCGCTCGCCCCGTCACACCATTCACTGATGGGCACGCCCAGTGCCCGCACTGTGGTCAAGAAGTCGAGATCGCTTCAGTGTTGATGATTCCAAACGCCGCTTCCTTGTGACGATTCTGCTCATCTTTGGAAGCAACGCATGGCCTGATCTCAGCGCACCTGCTAGGCCGGGTATGACACGTCGGGTTCGCAGGAGTTCCTGGCGGTCACTGTAGGGGTTCCTTGTTGTCCGTCTTCTAGTGCTGGTGGTTCCGGCGTACCTGATGGTCACCGGGTCGGTTCTTCGACCCGGTGGACAGGTTCGCGGAAGGAGACCGGCATGGCAACGTCGGGCATGGATGCTCGGGCGGTGCGGGAGGCGAAGCTTGATGCGCTGCATCAACGGCTGACGGGTGCGGTCGAGCAGCTGGTGTCGGGTGAGGATTGGGCCCGGGCGTTGGCGTTCGCGGCCCGGTTTCGGGCGCGGTCGTTCGCGAACACGATCCTGATTTTCACCCAGCATCAGGAGGCTTACGGGCTGGGTCTGGTGCCGGACCCGGTGCCGTCGCATGTGGCCGGGTATCGGCAGTGGCAGCAGTTGGGTCGCCAGGTGTCGAAGGGGCAGCCGGGGTATCAGATTCTGGCGCCGGTGACGGGACGGTTCGCCTCAGCAACCCCGCAGGATGCTGAGTCGTGGCGACGCCTCGGGAAGGGTGAGAAGCCGCGTGCGGGTGAGACGGTGCGCACGAAGATGGTCGGCGTCCGCCCCGCCTACGTCTGGGACGCCTCCCAGACCACCGGCGACCCAATTCCTGAACCGCCGGCTCCGCGGTTGTTGGAAGGGCAGGCGCCCGCTGGATTGTGGGAGGGCCTCGCCACCCAAGTCCAGTCTGCTGGGTTTGAGCTGCGGCTGGTTGCGGATGCATCGGAGATTTTCGGGGCGAATGGGCTGACCGACTACTCCAGTCGGGTGGTGTCGGTGCGTAGTGACATGGATCCGGCCGCGCAGGTAAAGACCCTGGCCCATGAACTCGGCCACGTCCTGTTGCATGGCCCGGACGCTAGTGAGGCGCGGCAGCATCGCGGGATCGGCGAGGTCGAGGCCGAATCGGTCGCGTTGATGGTGGGTGCCGCACATGGCATGGACACCTCCGGCTACACCGTCCCGTATGTCTCGACGTGGGCAGCCCGAGTGGAGGGCCAGGACCCGGTCGAGGTGGTCAAGACCACCGGGGAACGGGTCCGCAAAACCGCGCTGGGGATTCTGGAGCAACTCGACACCACCCAGGTCGGCAACGGCACCCCGCCCGGTCTGGACCGCGACACCCACGCTCGCGAACCCGCGACGCGGCAGGCCCCGGCGGCGCCGGCGGTGTCGGAGCCGGTGGAGCGGGTGGTGTCGGGGCGTGAGGCGGTGGCGCTATGAGCCCGGACCTTTACCAATTGGCCCGGCTTCTCGCTCCTGGTTCGGACAGGTCGCTGGGGCGCGTGGCGAGTGATCTTGCATCGGCGGGTGTGCCGGTGATTCCGTGCGTGCCCGGGCAGAAGCGCCCCCTCACGGCCCGGGGGTTCCACGACGCCACCACCGACCTCGCCCAGATCACGCAATGGTGGACGCGATGGCCGGAGGCGAACCTGGGACTGCCGACCGGGGCGGTCTCCGGTGTCGTGGTCGTGGATGTTGATGTCCGCGAGCACGTGGATGGCCGGGAGAGCATGCGCCGCGCCCTCGATGCGGGGCGGGCAGGTGTGCCGGTGTTCACGGTGGTCTCCCCCTCGGGTGGCCGGCATGGCTACTACCCGGCCACACCAGGTGTGGTGCAGCGGTCGTGGCAGGCTGCCCGGGCCGGTGTGGATTTCCGTGGCGATGGCGGCTACATCGTCATCCCACCCTCACGCACAGATGCCGGGTCGTATCGGTTAGTCACGGTTCGGCAAGGGGCGGCGGGCGGGATCGACAGTGACGCGCTCCGGGACTTCCTCGACCCCCGGCCCGCCCTGCGACCGCGCGCTGCTGATCGCGGCATGGCTCAGAGCGAGCCTGGGGTGGTGGTGTCGCGGCTGGCCGCGTGGGTGGCGGGTTTGGGTGAGGGCGAGCGGAATCGGGGGTTGTTCTGGGCGGCTTGCCGGGCCGCGGAACACGACATCGCACCCGCCACCGCAGTGGAAGCACTCGGTGCGGCTGCCTCCGAGGCGGGGCTCGGTCCGCGGGAGATCGCCGCCACCGTGCGGTCGGCCTACCGCACCACCCACCCCACAACCTCCACAGCATCCAGGCCCACCGAACCAGCGGAGGCGTCGTCGGTGCGGGTGCCGGTGGGCGCGGGTTGGGGGCTGGCGTGAGGGCGCGGCGGTGGGCGGTGCGGACGGCGGTCGCGGGGACGGTGTTCATCGCGATCGGGGCATTCTGGCTGTCCTTCACCGCCCTGGCTGATCTCGCGGCCCGTTCGGGCATCGGGGCAGGTCAGGCGTGGGCATGGCCGCTGATCGTCGACGGCATCATCGTGGTCGCCACCGTCGCCGTGGTCGCTCTGGCTGGGCAGAAGGCTGCTTGGTATCCCTGGGCTCTGTTGATCGGCGGTGCCATCGTCTCGGTCACCGCGAACGCCCTGCACGCCATCGTCGCCGCCGACGGCGATGTCCCGGCCCTGTTGGCGGCGGCGATTGCTGCGGTTCCGCCTGTGGTGTTGTTGGCGATCACTCACCTCACCGTCATTCTCACCCGCGCCACCAGCCCCGAGCCGCAGACCGTGATCTGGCAAACCATCGCCCAACAGAACGACCAGCCCACACCAGCCCCAAGACCGGGCATCGAGGCAGAGCCTATGCCGGCGGCACTCCTGCAGCACGAAGCCAGCGACACCGCTGGCCTTGGCGATGAACGACCGACCACACCGGGAACCGGTCCGTCTCCGATTAAGCACGTCGAGGAGAAGCCCGCGCCCGAGGGTTCGACTCCGACTGCTCGTTATGGGGAGACCGTTCGAGGCGTTTCCGAGATGGCTGGGGTGGGTCGGCGGGAGCGGGCTGCCGGGTTGCGGAGTGAGGGGTGGTCGAACAAGCAGATTGCCGCCGAGCTGGGCGTGCATCCGTCCACGGTGGGCCGCTGGCTCACCTCCACGCCGACGAGAGGTTCTGAACCTGCCACCAGTCCATCGATGAAGGAGGAATCATGAGCACCCACGAACACGAGCACCACCCGGTGGAGCCGCCGGTCCACGACGACTACGGCCCACCCGATCCCGAAGAACTCGCCCTGGCCACCCCCGGCACCCACGCGGAGAACCTCGACCAGGAGACGGTGAGTGAGCGAGGCGTTTTTGTCCCACCCAAGGCGCCGGTGGAAGAGCTCGATGAGCAGCTCGCCCCCGACATCGACGGAGCAGACGCTGGTGCTCCGGGGCTGGGTGAGGGTGCGGAGGGGGTGGTGCCTGAGGCGGTCAAAGCCCGCACCGCCCGGACCACCAGCCGTCCTGTGGGTCGGCAGGTGGGGCGGGGTGTGGAGTGGGTGCGTCCGACCGATCTGATGGCCCGACGTGGCGCCACTGTCGCTGGCCGCGGCATCCACTTCCAGACCGCGCTGAGCCAGAAGACCCGCCACGGCATCACGGTGGGTGCACGGCACGTGGGTGATCGGGCTGGACGGTTGGCGCCGTTGTCGGCCTTCGGCCGGGGCCGGGCCCAGTCGGTGCCGGGTCGGTCCGCGGTGGGGATGAGTTGAGCGTGGTGACCCGCAATGACGAATCTCGCCAACACGACGACACCGCTGCCGCCGCTGTCTGGGGTGGGGGTGCGCACCTGCTTGTCAGGAGGCATCACCATGACCCACACCACAACACCAAGCACAGGCACCGCTGAGACCGGGACGTCGTCGACAACGCCGTCGACACCCCACCCCGACAGTGCTGACTTCCGTACCAGTGAAGGACTGCGGGCTCTGCTGGAGCATCTGACCGAGCACGGATGGCGCAACAATCCCCAAGCCAAAGAGTTGCTGGAGTTTGCGGCGGAGCGGTTCGCACCCCTGGCGCGCAAGCACGGCCTGGATGTGTGGGAGGCCGCATCGGCGGCGTTTGATGTGATGCGCACGCCGGCGGCAAGGAAGGCCGCAGATCCGTGGGCGGTGGTCACGCATGCGGTGCGGATCACCTGCATCTACGAAGAACGCGCCCAAGGGCTCCTGTGTTCAGTCCACCAGGCCCGCCGCGCCCACATCTCCGCCCATCACGACCCCGAACGGTTCTCCGACCGCGAAACACCCCTGTACGAATACCATCCCGCGTTCCAGCTCACCGACCCCCACCACCACGACCAGCAGGAGAACGTGGACGTGGATGCGGGTGTGCAGGCAGCAGTCGCGGACGCGACCGGTTTGTTCGTGCTGCTGGGCTGGCCAGAAGCCTCCGCCCGGGCCGGGGTGGATCACGTCACCAACGCCCTGGCCCGGATCGGGTCCCGGCGCGGCACCTACGAAGCCTTGCGGCGCGACAAACACGCCCGCGCCCTGCTCGACCTCCCCGCCCCGGCCTGGACGTGCCTCCTACGGGTCCTGCTGGGACATCCCGAACCTGCCTACGCCACCACGACGGCCGGGCGCGGAATCCTGCTGCGTCTGCTGCTCGGGGAAACCCTGGCGGACCTGTTGGGTGATGACGCCCTGGTGACCGCGATCGCCCGCGCCACACCGGGACGGGAACGGGTGCGGTCATGACTACCCCGGGGCACATCGAGCTGGACCGCACCGTCGACTCCCTGCAGGTCGGCCGACGTCACCGCGCCGACCTGGGTGACATCGACGCGCTGGCGGCCTCGATCGAGCGCGATGGGTTGTTGCAACCGTTGACAGTCAGCCCCGACGGGGTCCTGATCTGCGGGGCACGCCGGCTGGCGGCAATCAAGCAGCTCGGCTGGCGCACCGTCAACGTGTGGGTCCGCTCCGGCATCTCCGACCGTCTCGGCCACCTGCTGGCCGAACAAGACGACAACGTCCTACACAAGCCACTCACCGCGCTGGAAGCCGCCGCCCTCTACCGCGAACTGAAATCCCTCATGGCCGAAGACGCTGCGCGTCGCAAGGCCGCGACCCAGTTCCGCAGCGACAACCAGCCCGGAACCGACGGTGTGGGAAATTTTCCCGCACCGTCAACACCCACCGGACGCGCCAGTGAACAAGCAGCCGGAATGATCCCCGGCGGGGCCTCGTACAAGACGCTGGACAAGATCGGCTACCTCGAACACGCCGCCACCGACGAGACGCTGCCCGAACACGTGCGGGCAGCCGCACAGCGCGGGTTGGAGCAAATCGACGCCGGCAGCCCCGTGCACCCGATCTACGAGACCATCCGCAACCACACCGCCAGCCCCAATGCTGGCGATGAGGCGTTGCATCAGGCCGCAGCCGACGCCCTCGCCCGCATCCAATCCAGTGACAGACCGAAGCCCGCCCCAGCCAAGAAGCCCAAGAACGACAGTGAGGATGCGCCGGTGCAGTACCCGGTGCGGGCGTTCGTGGTGACGTGGACCGAACTGGATCAGTGGTGGACCCACTACGACCCGGCTGTGCTCGCCGTCGAACTCACCGACGAGCAAGTCGCCACGTTCCTGCGCGTGATCGAACACACCGTCGCGTTCGCCGACGCCCTCCAAGCCGCCCTCACCAACCCCGACGACACCACCACCGCCGCCTCCGGCCCTGTCGATGAGCAGGATGACGGACCGGCGGGTGGCCGTCCGCAGCTGCGCGCCATCTAGCTTCTGCCTGCTGGTGTGTGGGGTGGGTGGGTGCACCTGCTGGGCATGGACACTTCTGATCGTTCGTCGCGTCGCCGGCTCGTGCTGATCGCTGCCGGCTCGGTCACGGCCCTGGTGTGCGGGGTCGGGATCTACGGCCTCGCTACCGGACCCCACACCCCCACCAGCACCCCGGGCACCTCACCGACCATCACCACCAGCCCGTCACCCTCCTCAACCACCACCGCCACGGCGAGCCCTTCAGCATCAGAGGCGCCGTCGGTGCCACCGGTGGCGCGCAGTGCTGATCCGGAGCAGTTCGCTCGCAATGTCGCGACCACACTGTTTGCGTGGGACACCACCACCGGTCTGCTGCCGCTGGACTACACCTCGACGATCCTCGCCGTCGGGGACCCCAGCGGCGCCGAACAAGCCGGCCTCGCCACCGACGTCGCCGCCTACCTGCCCTCGCGGACCGCATGGCAGGACCTGCGTAAATGCGGCACCAGTCAGCATCTGACAATCGACCGCGCCTACATCCCCGACCAGTGGGGCGAAGCCCTCGCCCAGGCACCCGAGGGCCAACTCGCACCCGGCACGGTCGCCTACACCATCGAGGGCACCCGGCACCGCACCGGAACCTGGAACGGCGAACCGGTCACCTCGGCCCACAAGGTGGAGTTCACGGTGTTCGTGGTCTGCTCGCCGACCTACGACACCTGCCACCTACTGCGCCTGTCGCAACTGGACAACCCGCTGCGGTGACCCGGCCGTGAAGAAACTCGCCGTCATCGCTGCCGTGCTCGTGCTGTTCAGCCCCGCCCTCCTGCTCTTGGGGGTCGGGATGATCTTCAGCCCCGGCGCCAACGCCTCCTGCACCACCAGCACCAGTGGCCCGTCGGTGGTGGGGCCGGTGCCGGACTCACTGGACGTGACGACCGCTGACGGGCAGACCTTCACGCTGAACACCACCCAGCTCACCCATGCCGCCACCATCATCCAGACCGGCTCCCAAATCGAAGGTGTCACCCGCGACGGGCTGCAGATCGCGCTCATGGCCGCCCTCACCGAGTCGAACCTGCGGATGCTGGCCAACACCAGCGTCTACCCCGACTCCGGGAACCACCCCAACGACGGGGACGCCTCCGACCACGACAGCCTCGGCCTGTTCCAGATGCGACCCCAAGCCGGATGGGGAACCGTCACCGACCTCATGGACCCCGTCTACCAGGCCCGCGCGTTCTTCGGCGGACCCACCGGCCCCAACCACCCCTCACCCCGCGGCCTGCTCGACATCCCCGGCTGGCAGGCCCTGTCGAAAGGCGAAGCCGCCCAAGCTGTCGAAGTCTCCGACTACCCCGACCGGTACGCGAACTACGAGCCCGTCGCCGAACAGATCCTCACTACCCTCACCACCCCCAGCACCACCAGTCCACCATTGCCGGAGACCGGGCGTGTGGTCTTCCCGCTGCCCGAGGGCACCTGGGTCGCCACCTCGCCGTTTGGGATGCGCGTCCACCCCATCACCGGGGAGAACAAGCTCCACACCGGCGCGGACTACTCCGCCCCCGACGGCACCCCCATCCTCGCCGCCGCCGACGGCATCGTCACCCACGCCTCGATGTCGGGCGGGTACGGCGGGCTGATCATCATCGAACACACCATCGGCGGGCAGAAGGTCGCCACCGCCTACGCCCACCTGTGGGAGACCGGCTTTCACGTCAACGTCGGCGACACCGTCACCGCCGGACAACACATCGGCGATGTCGGCTCGGCCGGCTACTCCACGGGCGCGCACCTGCACTTCGAACTCCGCCAAGGGGGAAGCGACGGCGAGTTCACCGACCCCCAACCCTGGCTCGACCAACACACCACCGGCAATCTCCCAGCCCCCACCACGCCGGTCGAGCAGGAAGGCTGCAACCCGGCCGCGACCCAGCCCGCGCCGCCCCAAGGACCCGATGCCGGAGACCCGGACCGCAAGGTCGATGACCCCACCACCGACGGGCAGATCACCGCCCGCATGCTCCACGTCTACACCCAAGCCCTCACCGCCTACCCCGACAGCTCCTGGGCCTGCTACTCACCCCGCCCCGGCACCAAAT
This sequence comes from uncultured Citricoccus sp., assembly GCF_937871995.1. Taxonomy (NCBI): domain Bacteria; kingdom Bacillati; phylum Actinomycetota; class Actinomycetes; order Micrococcales; family Micrococcaceae; genus Citricoccus; species uncultured Citricoccus sp. The sequence continues at coordinate 22,583 of NZ_CALMQR010000020.1, forward strand.
CCGAACACCCCCTCGGCCGGGCCTGCGATGTCACCTTCGGCAACGCCATCGGCACCCGGCCCACACCCCAGCAACTCGAATCCGGATGGGCGCTGACGAACTGGCTCAAAGACAACGCCGAAACACTCGGCGTCGAGTACCTGATCTGGCAAGGCCAGATCTGGTCACTCGCTCGCGATGCCGAGGGCTGGCGTCCCTACAACGGCGGTGGCATGCACGACCCCAACGACGTCACCGGCGGCCACTACGACCACGTCCACATCACCGTGAAGGAAGGCAGCTGAACACTCGTGAACATCTACCCCGACTTCGGCGCCTTCGGTGACAACACCACCCTCCACAACGTGATCGGCGCCCTCTTGACGTTCGTCCTCGTCACCGCCGTCCTCACCATGCTCATCTCCGGCATCACCTGGGCCATCGCCACAGCGAACGGCAACCACACCACCGCCACCAAAGCCCGCACCGGACTCCTCGTCGCCCTCGGCACAGCCACCCTCGCCGGCGCCGGCATCACCTGGCTCAACTGGCTAATCGCGCTTGGTGATCAGCTTTAGCGACTGAGCCAGGGTTACGTCTCAGAACGGGCACTCGTCGTTGGACGACTGCTCGTTCAGAGAATCAGTTTCAGAGAAATCGACGATCCACTCGGCACGGGCGAGGAGCTCGTCGAACGTAACGATCTCCGGTGCCAGAATGTTGCGTCGATACAGCTCAAAGGATCGGAGTTTATCGAGGTAATGTCCGCCACCTGGACTAAGAAATTCCCCCAACGATCCAACAATTAGGAACGAGCGGGGCTGATAGAGATAGGTCCAGTCATTAGGAATCTCAGCACCGTCTTCATCCTTGGAAGCAAGGCGTGTGCCGATGTCTGTAGTGGCGGCATGAACTGTGGCGTGGACTTGGTTGACACCACCAGCAAGCTCCCGGGACGGCGCCCACGCGCCGGGACGGTAGGGACGATTCTCAAGCAGCTCCGTGTTCGCGGTCTTGATCTCTGCAAAGACCATTGACCGAATCACGCCACCAGTCCTGAGCAACGCATCCGCTCGTTTCCCGCTTGCGGTGATCGAGTATCCACTGACGACCTGCTCTAGCTTTTCGCTGCTCCATGACGTCAGCAGCTGGTGCGACAGTCCGACCCCGAGAATCCAAGGATGCTCCTCGAAGAGCTTCTGCCAGACTGCCTCTTCCCCCCTGACACCAAGCCTCTGTCGCTCAGATTCGAAGTAGTCAGAATCCTCGAGAAGCTGCCGAAATCGAGCGACCGCGGCTCGACGGCCCGCAACTGCAACGATGTCCGTGGCTGATGCATCCTGTTCTACGATCGCCCGCAACACATCTGGTTCAACGTCATAGGCGGCCAAGGCCGCGGGATCAGCAAGGAGCTTTCGGATCACATCGTCGTCGATCCGCGTAGTGAACTCGCCTTCGATTGGAAGGTATTCGAGGTTCTTGAACAACTGGCAAAGTGCCTGAGCGTCGCGACTACCCAGGTGGAACACATTACCGGCCTGCACTCCATTGGACTTGGTCATCTTGAACTGCTGGATCCAAAGATCCTTGATGTGATCGGCTTCCCGTGCGACCAAGAGTTTGATCTGACTACGTCCCGCAGGTGACGCCGCTATCGGCCAAACCGCCCCATCGAACACGACCTCACTTGGTTGATGGCCCTCATCGTCGAAGACCTTGTATACGAATCTTGCGGGTGCACCATCGTCTTCCGACCCCGAGCGCTTCAGATCGAAGCCTCGGGAGGCATACGTGTGATCGACCTTTCGACCCTGCATCCAAGTGGTCTCGTCAGGCTCAACCTCGAACCATTCCTGGGACATGCCGCCTCCTTGCTTGCTGACAAGTATCCCACTGAGGCCGCGCAGACTAGGGACGCCCGGCACACCTGACAGGCAGACCTCTCTTGGTTGCCTGCCCTCCCGGTCACGTCCTGGCAAGGCAGGTCCCCGTTCGTCCTTCTGTCTGTGAGGAGCTTGCTGTGTTTGATCTGATGAGCTGTGTTGTGCCGAATCTGTCGTCTCTGCCGGTGATGCTGCCGATGGAGGTGGACATCACGCCGAATGATGATGGGCTGCCGGGGATCGCGCAGCTGCGCAACATCGTGGGAGCGGTGATGACGATCGGGCTGATCCTGTCGGTGCTGGCGCTGATCATCTCCGCGATCGTGTGGGGCTTCGGCGCGAACTCCTCCAACCCGCACCTGGCCGGCCGCGGCAAGGTCGGCGTCCTGGTCTCCTGCGGGGCAGCGATCATCTGCGGTGCCGCGGTCACGCTGATCAACTTCTTCTGGAACGTCGGCCAGTCCGTCTAACCCCTACCCAACCGTTCCAACCCGCGTGTGTGAGGAGTGATTGCGGTGGGTGTGTGCGATCTGCCCGTCATCTCAGGTGTCTGCGAAACCGCTGGCGAAGCCGCCGCCTCATTGGTATCGGCCCCGTTCGACTGGCTCGCCCAAGCCATGGGCTCAGCGGCGGGCTGGTTGTTCGAGGCCGTGTGGAACGTCTTCGACGCCACCACCCTGGTCGACATCACCAGTGACGGATACCTGTCGGTCTACAACCTGCTGTTCGGCATCGCGGTGTTCGTGATGCTGCTGTTCTTCTGCCTCCAACTCATCACCGGCCTCATCAGACGTGACCCCACCGCCCTGACCCGGGCCGCCCTCGGCCTCGCCAAAAGCGTGTTGGGGTCGTTTGTGGTGATCACGCTGACCGGGCTGCTGTTGGAGGTGGTCGACCAGCTGTGTGTCGGGATCGTCCAAGCCGCCGGCGAGACCACCGAATCGATGGGCGAGAAGATCACGATCCTCGCCGGCGGACTCACGGCGATCAACATCGCCGCCCCCGGGGTGGGGGCGATCATCACGATCTTCCTCGCCGGTCTCGCGATCACCTCCGCGGCGATCGTGTGGCTGTCGCTGCTGGTGCGCAAGGCCCTGCTGCTAGTCGCGATCGTGTTCGCACCCCTGGCCCTGTCGGGCTCCTCGTGGGACGCCACGCGAGGGTGGATCAGCAAGTGGGCGATGTTCGTGGTCGCGCTGATCTGTTCCAAGCTCGTGCTGGTCGTGATGTTCCTGGTCGCGATCACCCAGGTCGCCGCCCCGATCGATGGGGACCTGTCCTCGATCAGTGACCCGCTGGCCGGAGTGGTGCTCATGGCGATGGCCGCGTTCGCCCCGTACCTGACGTACCGGTTCATCAGCTTCGTCGGCTTCGACATGTACCACGCGATCGGCGCCGAACAAGACGCCAAGAATTCCCTCAACCGACCCATCCCGCTCCCAGACCGCCAGCCGGGCAACCCCCAGCAGGTCCTCGACGGCAGTGGCGGTGATAGCAACGGTGGTGGCGGGAAGCAGCCGGCGAAACCGAGTACCCCGAACCCCTCAGCCTCCCAGGGCGGCACCGAAGCCGGAGCTGGCACTGGCGGAGCGGCTGGGTCTGGGACTTCCGGGTCGGGGGCGGCCTCGGGTGGGTCTGCTGCCGCTGCCGGTCCTGCTGCGGCAGCCGTGATCGGGGTGCAGGTGGCCAAGGATGCCGCCACCGCGGGACCGAAAGCCGGCGCCGAGCTCGGTCAGCAGGCCGAGACCGCGGCCAACGCCGCCGACCACACCCCAAGCCCCAACGGAGGCGGAGGCAATGGTGGGAATACTCCACCAGCACCTGCACCCGGTCGGACGCCGCCTCAGCCGGGCACACCGTCGGCCAGTGCGGAGCCCGCCCCGCCCAGCACCCCAAGCTCACAACCACCGGGGTCGTCCTCACATGGTGGGGGTGAGCAGGTGTCGCCGTCCGCGCCGGTGCCGAACCCGCCGCCCGCCGACAATCCGCCACCGCCGTCGAGTGCAGGGAAGGAGCCGCAGTCATGAGCCGCCGCACCAAGAACAACAACCACGACCCGGAGGTAACCGGTTCGGAGCTGGTGCCGGTGAAGTTCTCCCGGCTGACCCGTCGCGGCATCCTGCTGGGCCTGTCCGCGGCTCAGCTGGTCACCGTCGGGATCGCGATCGCCACCATCATCACCGCCCTCTACGCCGGGGGCGGGATGTGGCTGGCCTACACCGCCCCCGTCTGGGCCACCGCCGTCCTCCTCACCTGGGTCCCTGTCGCGGGACGCCCGGTCATCGAGTGGGTGCCCGTGGCCGGCTGGTGGATCTACCGCACCACCATCGGCCAACTCCTCTACCGGCGTCGCATCGTCACCCCACGCCCCGCCGGAACCCTGGCCTTGCCCGGCGACCAAGCCCGGCTGCGCGAATACGAGGACCCGACCACGGGGGCGGGCATGATCCACGACCCCCACCAGAACACGCTCACGGTGGTGTGCGAGATCACCCACCCCGCGTTCGTGCTCCTCGACCCCGCCGAACAAGAACGCCGCGTCACCGCTTGGGGCCGCGTCCTGGCCACCGTCTGTCGCTCCGGCAGGATCGCCACCCTGCAGATTCTGGAACGCACCCTGCCCGACTCCGGCACCGGACTTGCCGAATGGTGGACCACTCACGGCCAGCCCGATGACACGAGCTGGGCTGCCACCACCTACGCCGAACTCATCGACCGCGCCGGACCCGCCGGCGAACGCCACGCCACCACCCTCTCCCTGTCCCTCGACATGAGAAACGCGGCGAGGCAGATCCGCACCGCCGGCGGCGGTATCCGCGGCGCTGCCGCCGTCCTGCATCAAGAGATGAACACCCTCACCGCCGCGCTCCGCTCGGCCGACCTCACCCCGTCCGGTTGGCTTACCCCCGGACAGATTGCGGTGATCCTGCGCTCGGCCTACGACCCTGCGATCGCCGCCACTTTGGAACGTCACGGCGAGATCGGCCACGACCTCGCCACCGCCGGACCGGTCGCGGTCAACGAGACCTGGGGTCGGATCCGCACCGACTCCGCCCACCACGCTGTGCTGTGGATCAGCGAATGGCCCCGCTCCATGGTCTACCCCGGATTCCTCTCACCCATCCTGCTCTCCAGCGGGATCCAGCGGTCGTTCTCCCTGATCTGCACTCCCATGCGGTCCGACCAGGCCGCCCGCGACATCCGCAAGAAGAAGGTCGAGCACATCTCCGACCAAGCCCAACGCGCCAAGATCGGGCAGATCGAGGACGCTTCCCAGACGGCTGAGTACCACGATGTCCTCCAGCAAGAAGCCGACCTCACCGCCGGCCACGGCATTCTGCGCTACACCGGCCTGATCACCGTCACCGCCACCACGATCGAAGACCTCGACGCCCACGTCGCCGCCCTCGAACAAGCCGTCATCCAAGCCAACTGCGAAACCCGACTCCTCGCCGGGCAACAAGCCAAAGCCTTCACCGCCGCAGCCCTCCCTCTATGCCGGCAGGTGTGAAGGGTCGGCGAGTTCCGGCTAGAGGAAACTCAACGCCAGGGTGACGCAGGACAGTGCCAGCATCCCCAAGCAGTTGACCCAGAAGGCCGATCCGGTCGCTCTTGCTCGGATGTGGGCTGCGGCTGCGCACAGGAAGTAGGCGATGACCCCGCTGTTGGCTGCGAAGGCGAGTCCGGGGATCCAGATGCCTGCGATGAGCCCGGCTGCCGCAAGTGTCTTGACGACGAGCAGGGCCCACCACCACTCCTCGGGGAAGCGAACACTGTGGAGACAGTCGCGGATGAATCGCACCGGCCGGATCGACAGCGCCACATCTACAAGGAGGACGGTGGCCAGAAGCGCTGGTGGCACCCACCAGGAAGGAAGCAAGATCATGAGTCGCCTCCCTCATGGGGGCAGATCGCCGCGAAGACCTCGCGCAGCTGAGCCAGAAACTCCGATGCGGATCTCTCCGGGGTGGCCGACCAGATGAACAGGCTTCCGATGTACGCCGCGTGGAGCGCTTCAGCACGCCCGCGGGTCCCCATCGGCCCTGAGCATCCGCAGGCGGTCATGAGCTGTTCAAACACAGCGATCAACCGCCGCGCGAGGTCGGCGAAAACCACAGAGGAGTGCCGCCCGCCCACCAGGATCGAGGCATAGACCTGGGCAAGATCACGACGCTCTTCGAACAGCACCACGAATGGTTCCACCACGGCGACTGCGTCCGCGCCACAGCAGACGTTGCCATCGAGGACTTGCGTGTCAGCAAGCTGCTGGCGCTCCTCGATGAGGCCGTCGAAGAGTTCAACGAGTAGAGCTTCCTTGTCGCCAGCCGCCATGACGGTCCCGACACTCACCTCGGCTTCTCGGGCAATGTCGCGCACAGCCGTCGCGAGGAACCCGCGCTCCTCGAACAGCCGGGCCGCGGCCTGCAACACGGTGCGGCGCGTCGTCTGACGCGCCTCAGTCCTAGCAGTGACCACTTCCACCCCCTGAACATGTTCACTGAACGCGTTCAGTATACATGCGATGGCAGCACAGTCGAGGCGCGCCGGTGGTGCACTTCTCAGGGAGTTGGGATGGCACCGGTGGGGGCTTCTCGTTCTGCCCGTCTCTGGGCGATCCTTCGTTGGGTTTCATTGTGAGCATCGGACTCGGTGGAGAACAGCCACGCGCCGAGGCCGAGTGCTGGCCCGATGATCACGAAGACCAAGGCGAAGACTGCCATGGCGACAACAGCACTGCCACGGGCGATCAGCCACCAAAGGCCACGTCCAACAGGCGCAAGCAGGTCCTGCATCCATAGCTTCCGGGCAACCGCGTAGACGACGAGCAAGGCGACCGAACAGAATGCCATGATCGCCGCGAGAGCCAAGCTCGTGGAGCGCAGCCAGTCGATGCCCCACTGCAATGATCCGAGTTGCACAGCGATCACCAGGAGAATCCAGGTCGTGCTCGCTGCTCGTGCACCGAACAGTCCCGCAGCCTGAGAATCGACATAAGACTCGTTCCGTCGTGCGTTGAAGAACGGCATCACGAGCATGAGAAGCACGGCAACACCTGCCACCTGCACAAGGGCGTGACTCGACTGAGCATCCGGCTGAGCAAGGAACGGAGGGAGGTCGGATTCGAGCCAGGCCCCGACCCTCGGTACCCCGACCGCATTGAACAGGTCAGCGAGAACCTCACTGGGGCGCTGCTCGCGAACGTACGCGGCGACCGTCAAGATGCCAGCGACGCATCCGACATGTTGATAGAGCAGATCACTGTTGGTCTTCCAGTCCTTGATGAGCCCGGGTAGGGCTTTGACGGCTTCGATCACGTCTTCTCCTCTCTGAGCTGCCTTCAGTTTGGCGGCCACCTCTGACATTTCCCGCGTGCAGCCGAGCGCACCTCCCTCGTAGGCAATCCGCCGCTGCATAGAGAGGACTGTTGCGATGGCGACGTTTGTTGATCCGGTTGCTGATGCTGCTGAGGCCTATGAGGGATTGCGCGGGTTGGCACACGCCACTCGCTCCTTTGAGGATCCGGCTGACACGTACCGGGTCTTGGGCGAGGTATCAGGGTCGGTGCGGCTGTTACGGCAGGTCCTGGACCAGCTGTCGCGCGCTCATGCTGATCACCGCGACATCGCGTTCACCGATGACCGCGCGCCGGCGGAGGCGGTGGCGTTGGCGGCGGCGGATGAGTTGCATCAGGCCGCCGACGGGCTGGATGAGATCGCTGACCGGGTGATGCGCGCGCAGGAAGCCTCCGGTCGGATCGCCTGGCATACCCACACCAGCTCTGAGCCGGTGCGTTCGCGGCGGTGGGTGAATGTGGTGTTCCTCCAGGGCAGTGAGGCCGATGAGGTGCTGGACCTGATCGATGTAGAGGGGGTGCAGGCGGGGATTGCGCATCTGGCGCAGTGGGACTTCGGCGACGAAACCACCGCGGCGGCGTTCATGAACGGTGAGGTGTACGACGAGCTACCGGGCGGGCAGTGGGATCGCAGCTTCGAAGCCGACGGGTATGTGCTGACCTACAACCCACATATGGGGTATGTCGGGATGGTCCGCGAACACCCCGACACCGTCCCTGACCCCAGTTACGACGAGGACGTCGTGGCGGCACGGGACGCGTTCAGCGGGGTCACGTCCGAGTCTCCGCGTCGAGCAGCCGCGGGCACAGATTGGTTCACGCCCCCGACGGGCGGAGCAGCAGCATCGACTTCGGTGGGGCGGTCGCTGTGAGCAGCGAGAAGGAACGACTCCACGCTGCGGTGCTAGTGTCCCCGGCCGCGGAACAGCGCAAGGCCCGCAAGGCTCGTCGCCAGGCTGCCGCCCGTTTGCAGGCTGAGCAGGCCAGGGCCGAGCGGGAGGCGGCGAAGGCGAAAGCGCTGGCGGAACGGGAGGAGCGGAAGGCGACGACGTTTCTACCGGCGGCCGGTGAAGCTGGGCCGGCGGCGTTGCGGTCGCCGGGCAGGTTGCGGTTGCCGCGGCATCAGGACACCTCGGCCACGTTGGCCGGGGCGTATCCGTTCATGGCCGAAGGCGGTCTGGGGTCGGAGGGGGTGTTCGTCGGACAGGACCTGTATTCGGGTGGCAGTTTCGTCTACGACCCGTGGGTCCTCTACGCCCGCGGGATCATCACCGCCCCGAACCTGGTGCTGGCGGGGATCGTCGGATCGGGCAAATCGTCGTTGGCGAAGTCGCTGTATACACGGTCGCTGCCGTTCGGGCGCCGCGTCTACGTCCCCGGCGATCCCAAGGGCGAACACACCGCGGTGGCCGAAGCGGTGGGTGGGAAGGCGATCGTGCTCGGCCACGGCCTCCACACCCGCCTGAATCCCCTGGATGAGGGCCACCGCCCCGGCGGGCTCACCGACCAGGAGTGGGCGAGCACCGTCGCCTCCCGACGCCGTGACCTGATCGGCGCGCTGGCGGAGACGGTGCTGGCGCGGGGGCTGACCCCGTTGGAACACACCGCGATCGACCTCGCCCTGACCGCGACGGTGGCGGAGAACGAGGTGCCGATCCTGCCGATGGTCGTCGACCACATCCTCGCCCCCAGCCACGACCCCGACGGGCGCCTGGCTGAAGACGGGCGCCTGGTCGGCCACGCGCTGCGGCGTCTGGTCGCCGGTGACCTCGCCGGCCTGTTCGACGGCCCCTCCACCGTCGCGTTCGACCCGGATCTGCCGATGATCAGCCTCGACCTGTCCCGGGTGACCGAGAACTCCACCCTCATCAGCGTGCTGATGACCTGCAGCTCGGCATGGATGGAATCCGCGCTGCTGGACCCCAACGGTGGGCAGCGGTGGGTGATCTACGACGAGGCCTGGCGACTGATGTCCCATCCAGCGTTGTTGAAACGGATGGATGCGCATTGGCGTCTGGCCCGCCATTACGGGATCGCGAACATGCTGATCTTCCACAAACTCTCCGACCTCGACAACGTCGGCGACGAAGGCTCCGCCATGCGCTCGCTGGCCAACAGTCTGTTGGCGAATGCAGAGACGCGGATCGTCTACCGCCAGGAATCCGACCAGCTCGGCCCCACCGCCACCGCCCTCGGACTGACCGGCACCGAACAAGCCCTGCTGCCCAACCTTGGAGTGGGTCAGGGGCTGTGGCGGATCAAGAACCGCTCCTTCGTCATCCAACACCAACTCCACCCCGGCGAGCTGGAGCTGTTCGACACCAGCAGCCGCCTCACCGCAGGAGTCAAGTAATGCCCAAGCTTCCCACCCTGAGACACCGCCGCAACGAAGGTCACGAGGGTGTGCCGGTGGTGTTGCGGCACGTGGTCATCACCGTCGACATCACCGGCACCCTGACCGTGACCGTCGACCAGCAACCGCATCTTCCGCCGGCCGGTGAAGTGTGGGGTCGGGGTGACTTCGCGGCCATCCTCGATGACCTCACCGAGCAGCGCCGTATTCCCGTGCGAGTGGATGTCTATGAGTCCGACGGCAGCCACTTCACCGACATCATCCACGCCCACCGACCACGCCGAAGCCCCGAACCCGAGCCAGACACCCCAGCCCCAGCCGATGAAGAAGCTGCCGCGCACACTCCAGCACTCCCGACCGATGATTCGGGCCGGTTGGTGGGGTTCTTGCCCGGTGAGACGGTGCTCCTCGCCCAGATCGTCGAGGAAGTGGCGGCGGATGAGAACGGCACCATCACCCCACCCGACACAACCGTGATGCCGGTGGTGGTGGTTGGGCGGACCTCCGGGACCCTGATCGTGCAGGAGGCGCAATGAGTGCCTCGCAGCGGCAGAGTGGATCGATGGGTGAGGAACTGACCAACGCCGCCCTCATTGGCCTCATCGCCGTGTTCCTCCTCACCCTCGTCCTCCGCGCAACCGGGTCGATCGCGGCGTTCCTCACCGGAGCACCCCAGCCCACAGCGAGCTGGGCCGCCGGTGCCGGGGTGCTGTTCAACCCCGGCAACCCCGCCGAAGCCCTCGCCGCCCCAGGCCTAAACTCGGCCGCCTACTGGGTCACGACTGTCGTGGTTCTGACCGGCCTGGTCGCACTCACTGGCTGGGGATGGGTCGCCTGGCGGCGCCGCTCCCACGCCGCTGACACCGACCCGCACCGCCTGGCGGGGATCGCGACGCGGCACGAGGTCGCCCAGGTCGCCTCGGAGAAGGCGCTGCTGAAACGGGCGTCCACGTTGCGGCCGTCGCTGAAGGACCCGGCACCGGGTGAGGTGGGGTATCGGCTCGGGACGTCGAAGGGGCAGGGAGTGTGGGCGAGCGTGGAGGACTCGATCCTGCTGATCGGCCCGCCCCGCTCCGGCAAGGGACTGCACATCGTCATCCCCGCCATCCTCGACGCCCCCGGCCCCGTCGTCACCACCAGCACGCGGCCGGACAACCTCACCGCCACTCTCCGCGCCCGGCAACGTCGCGGCCCGGTGGCGGTGTTCGATCCCCAGCACCTGGCCGAAGGGCTCCCGGCGGGGATGCGCTGGTCACCCGTCCGCGGCTGTGAGGACCCGCTGACGGCGATGATCCGCGCCACCGGGCTGGCGTCTGCCACCGGGTTGTCTGCTGGTGGGGTGGAGTCGGGTGGGTTCTGGGAGGGCAAGACCCGCACCGCCCTCCAATCCCTCCTCCACGCCGCGGCGTTGGACTCTCGAAAGCCGGCGGATTTGTTCCGGTGGACCCTCGACCCCGCCGCCGCAGCCGAAGCCGTCGCGATCCTCACCAACCACCCCAATGCAGCAGCCGGATGGGCCGACTCGCTGGGGGCGATGATCGACGCCGACCCCAAAACCCGCGACTCCATCTGGCAAGGCGTCGCCCTCGCCCTCGGCGCCCTCGCCGACCCCCGCGTCCTCGACGCGGTCACACCCCGCGACAACGAGACCCCCTTCGACCCCGAAAGCTTCCTGCGCGAGTCCGGGACCCTCTACCTGCTCGCCACAGGTGCTGGTGCCGGAGCGTCGGCCGCTCTGGTGGCAGCGTTCATCGAAGACCTCATTGAAACCGCCCGGCGTCTCGCCGCCCGCTCACCCGGCGCGCGGCTCGACCCACCCCTGCTGCTCGCGCTGGATGAGATCGGGAACCTCGCGCCCCTGCCGTCCCTGCCGACGTTGATGGCCGAAGGTGGCGGCACCGGGATCACCACCCTGCCCGTCCTCCAGTCGCTCGCACAGGCGCGCGACAAGTGGTCCGACCACCAAGCCGGAGCGATCTGGGATGCCGCCATCGTCAAACTCATCCTCGGTGGCGCCTCCAACAGTCGCGACCTTCAAGACCTCACCGCCCTCATCGGCGAACGCGACGAATACACCGACTCCGTCACCCTCGGCGATCACGGCACCAGGTCGAACCAGCGCTCCGTGCGGCGGGTGCCGATCCTGCCACCGGACCGCATCCGCACCCTCCCGTTCGGCACCGGCGTCACCCTGCTGCGCTCCGCGCCGCCGATCATCACCGACCTGACCGCCTGGCCCACCCGCCCCGATGCCGAGACGCTCAAGCGGGATCGTGCCCGGCTCGAACGGCTCCTGCAGAACCCCAGTGCATGACCGGGGTTGCGGGGTGCACCTGACCGGTACCAGCAACCCACACCACCAGCGGGCTGCAGTCCACGAGTTGAGAGGTACCGCGTCATGGCCATCCGCACCCAGGAATCCCTGTCCGGGTTCATCGCATCCGACCCGCAACTGACCTACACCGAACGCGGCGATGCCCGCTTCTACGCCCGCTACGGCCAAGAGAACTTCCAGCGCGAAGAAGACGGCACCTTCACCAAACTGGAGCCCTCCTTCGGCAACCTCGTGCTCTACCGCGCCACCGCCGAACGCGCCTTCGAACGCTTCACCAAAGGCGACCAGTTCGTCGCCGAAGGCTACGCCCACGACTACACCTACGAACGCGACGGCCAGCCCATCGCGGGCGAAGAATTCGTCGCCAAGAAGATCGGCCACGACACCGCCCGCACCCGCTACGACGTCGACCGCACACCCCGCCAAGCACTCGAACGCCAGGCGGCTGGGCAGGCCTTCGAACCACCCCAGCACCACCAGGCCACGCCCACCGCCGACAGCCTCAGCATGTGACCCGGGCGGACCGATCATGAGCACTCACAGCCCTGAGCCCGACGACCAGTACGACGACCCCGGCATCCTCGACGACCACCCCCACACCCCCGACACCAGCGCGCTGCCCGAACCACCGCACCCGATCAACTGGAACCTGCTGACCGCCAA
>NZ_CALMQR010000021.1:0-2037 GCF_937871995.1 uncultured Citricoccus sp.
ACCATGTGCGCACCGACGGGTACCTGCACCGCACCTACAAGGTCTCCGAGTTCCCGCAGTCCCAGGCCCGCCTCGGGTTCTTGGAGCCGTTGATCTTCGCCGGGGACTTCCGGCACACCGTCTCCGTGGTGTGGGTCCCGCGCGATGCCCGGGGCGCGCTGAACCACATCCAGCGGCGCAAGGCCGACTGGCGCACCACCACCCGGCTGCTGGACAAGCTGGATAGGCCCCACACCCTGGAGCACGACCGGGAACTGGAGGACATCAACCGGGAGGAGACCGAACTGGTCGATGGCCACGCCCGCCTGGATATGGCGGTGCTGATCACCGTCACCGGGGCCGACGAGATGGAACTGGAGGCCAACTGCGCCGACGTGCTCTCCCGGGCCGTGAACGCCAACTGTGAGCTGCGCGTGGTGTACCTGGAACAGGACGCGGCGATGCTCGCCGCGGCCCTGCCCTTCGGAATGGTGGAGATGTGATGAGCCCGACGACGAAGAACCGCCAGAAGATCGAGGTCTTCGACTTCTACCAGGCCAACCGGGAGGGAAAACGCGCCTCGCTCACCTCCACCCGGCAGGTCCTCAAGGATCTCAAGGCCGCCCAGCAGACCGACACCGATGTCAGCCACGACTTCCCCCGGCCCACCTGGGGCCGGGGTGGGGAGCGTCGGCCGAGGTCCCTGCACGGGACGGGGGTGTTGCGGACACGCGGGGTGCCGACCACCGCGCACACCGGGGCGACGGCCTACCCGTATGTGGCCGGGACCTCGCTGGGCGCCGACGGGCTGTACATCGGCCGGGATTTGAACGGCGGTGGGGCGTTCTGTTTCGACCCGTGGCAGCTGTATGAGCGCGGCATCATCTCCGGGATGTCGATGATCCTGTTCGGACAGGTCGGGGTCGGTAAGTCCTCGCTGGCCAAGTCCTTCGCCGTCCGCCTGGTCCAGGCCGGACGCAAGCTCTCGGTCGCCAGTGACAAGAAGGGCGAGTGGACCCGGGTCGTGCACGCCCTGGGCGGGTCGGTGATCCAGGTCGGCCCGGGCATGGGCACCCGGATCAACCCCCTGGATCCGGGCACCCGGCCCTCCCTGAATGCCCAGGGCGAGCCGCTGAGCGATGAGGGGTGGGCGATGACGGTCCGCACCCGACGGATGGCCATCCTGGTGACGCTGGTGCGGATCCTCACGAATCGGGACCTGTCCCCGGCCGAGCACCACGTGCTCTCCCTGGCCCTGGACACCGGAGTCGCCGCAGCCCAGGCCCGGGGCGGGATCGTGATCATCCCGGACGTGATCGACGCCCTGGAAGCGGCCAAGGACCACCCCGACCGGCTGGTCGCCGAGGCGTCCTCGGTGATGGCGATGACCCTGCACCGGATGACCACCGGTGACCTGGCCGGGATGTTCGACGGGGAGACCACCGCGCACTTCGCCGCCGACGCTCCGGCCACTTCGATCGACACCTCCGCCCTGCAAGGGGCCAGCCCCGAAGCGGTGCGGGTGGTCAACGCCTGCTCCGGGGCCTGGACCGAGGCCATGGTCACCACCAGTGACGGAGGCCAGCGGATCGTGGTCTACGAAGAGGGCTGGGACAACATCTCCTCCGAGGCCGACCTGCGCCGCATGGTCGAGTCCTGGAAACTGGCGAGGGCCTACGGCATCTTCAACGTGCTGATCCTGCACAAGATCGCCGACCTGGACATGGCCGGAGACCGCGGCTCGAAGATGGCCGCGATGGCCAAGTCCCTGCTGGCCGACGCCGACGTCAAGGTCATCTACCGCCAAGACCGCTCCGCGCTGCGGGTCACCACCGATGAACTCGAGCTCTCCGACCGGGAACGGTCCCTGCTGAAGTACCTGGACGAAGGCGTGGGCCTGTGGCGGCTGGGCGGGTCCAGCTTCCAGGTCAAGAACGACCTGACCCGGGTCGAACTCGGGCTGTTCAACACCGACGAACGCCTCGTCACCGCCACCGCCACCGCCACGACCACTGAGAGGCAGGCCCGGGCATGAGCTGGAACGCCCAGAACCGCCAG
>NZ_CALMQR010000022.1:0-6934 GCF_937871995.1 uncultured Citricoccus sp.
GCCGACCATGGCAACCACACGCCACGAAATGATCTCTTTCCCAACACTTACTTAGGGGCATCGGGTCCCGAGCGCCGCTGGTGGCCGCATACGCCGCGCAAGGGCGGGGGTGGGGCGGGTCCATGATTGTGCCGGGCGGGGGACGATCATCCGGTCGGGACGCACCGCTGTGCGGTGTCTGGTGGTGGCCCAGGCGGGGCGCTAATCGGGGTGGTCCGGGGGCTGCAGGCTTTACAGGCCGTAGCGCCGTGCCTGGTCGAGGGCTTGGGCGGCGGTGGAGGCGCCGAGTTTGGCGTAGAGGCTGCGCAGTTGTCCTTTGATGGTGTTCTCGGATCGGAACGTGGTGGTGGCCATCTGGTGTCGGGTCTGGCCTTCGCGCAGCAGGTGCAGCACTTGCCGTTCGCGTGGGGTCAGGGCCGGGGGTTCGTCTGGGCCATCCAGGGTGCGGGCGTGGGCGTGGAGTCGGGCCGCATCGGTGTCGTTGATCATTCCCAGACGCCGGAACACGGGGGTCCAGCCCAGAGCGTGGAACCCGGCCAGGTCGGCGAGTTCCCCGCCGTCGGCGTGGATGGCGGCGAGTTGGTGTAGGACCGTGTCCGGTGCGGTGGACGGGGTGGCACCGGTGCGGGCCAGCACGTCGATCATCATCGCGAGGCTGCGGTGCCGTGGGATGGTGCGTTCGGGCAGGGGCAGGGCGCGTAGGGCCCCATCGGGGTCTCCGGCGCGTAGGCAGCGCAGGGCCTCCAGGTTGGCCAGCAGCTGACTGTGTTCCCAGCCGGGCACCGGGCCGGTGTGGCCGGTGCCGAACCGCACGGCGTGCAGGGCCTCGGTGAGCAGGCGCTCGGACAGGGCAGCGTGATGGGCGTGTGGGCGGTCGCGCCGCCAGTCAAGGATGCGGTGCTCGGCCTGCATGGTCTGGTCCCGGTAGCCCCACCACAGGGCCAGGAGAAAGGCGTGGGCTGCCCAGAACTCGTCTCGGTCCGGGGCGGCAGGCAACCGCGGCAGGATGGTGCGGACCGCCTCGTGATCCAGTTCGGTGAACGCCACGTGCGCCCGGGCCAACTCCAGGGTCCGTTCGGCCGTCGAGGCCTCCCGGTCGTTCCGGGCCAGTGGTTCTTCGGCCCAGCCGATCCACCGCCTGGCCCGGCCCGTGTCGTAGAGGTGGGCGGTCACCAGGGCCAGTTGGGCCGCGGCGTCGGCCTGCAGTGCGGGCGCCCCGGCCTGCGTGGCCCAGAAGTAGGCCTGCTCGTAGGCCGCTTGTGCGTCCTGCAGCCGGTCGGCCAGGTGCAGGCTGATGCCGGCCTGGAGTTCGCTCACCCCGGCCAGCAGGGGCCGGATCCGGTGGGTGGTCAGTGCCGCGGCCAGCGCGCGACGCAGCCGGACGGCGGCGCGTGCTGAGGCGGTGAAATGTCCGGCGGTGCGCAGATACCCGACCTCGATCAGTCCCAGGACCAGCGCGCGGTGGTCCGGATCGCGGGACAACCGGGTGGTCGCGGCGCGGAAGCGTTGACCGGTTTTATCGCGCGCAAGGTCTGGTTCCACGGCGGGCCAGCGTTTCTGGCCCTGACCGTGCACGACGGTGGTCAACAGCTGCGAGACTACGGCGCTGACATCCATGCCCCCGATGACCAAGCGGGGTAGCTCGGCCGTGAGCCGGGCCAGTGCGGGCCGGTCGGTGTAATACAGCTCGGCCCAGTGCTCCAGGATCAGGTCGGTGGCGCGGTCCCAGGCCCGGCCGTGCAGCGCGGCCTTGATAGCGGTTTCGATCCTGCCGGCCGCGGCCAGCGCGTCCACCGCAGCCGCCCTTGCCACCGTCACCCCTGGTTCCCGGGCCTGACGCACGGACTCGGCCAACACCTGCCGGATCAAGGTGGGCATGCACCAGGGCCCGTGCCGGCTGGGCACCACCAGCCCGAGCTGGACCAACTGCTCCAGGGTGGGTCCCGGGTCGGTCCGGTGGGGGTGGAAGGCCGCCAGGACCTGCTCGGTGTACTCCGGTAGGAACGCAGCCTGGGCGATCAGTCCCTGTGGATCAATGCCTGCCAACCATTGCAGCAACGGGGAGAGGATCGCTCGTCGGGACGCGCCGGTGGCCAGCGGGTTCGCGCACAGGACCCGTGTCGGCCCCAGCCACCCGCCGGTTGCGGCGTGGACCGCCTCCGGCGACACCGGTGGCCCCGGGCGCGCGTGAGAGAATTCCCCCCGCGCCGCGGACCGGGGGGACACCCCCAGCGGCGGTGCCCAGCCGGCGGCGAGGTCCTGGATCTCGGTCACGGTCAGTAACAGGTCCTCGACTCCGGCCACCCGGGCCGGCAACGCCCCGGCCAGGCGAGAAACGGGCAGGTCATGGCCCCCCAGGACGGCGATCCGGCCGGCCCCGGGGCCCTCCAGCAGGGCGCCCAGGTGATCGATGAATGCGTCCGGGTCCCGGACGGCACCGGTCCCATCCAGCACTCGGGCCCCTAAGCTCTGCTGCGCTGACGACCTCCCCGGTTCGGGCCGTGTGCCGGCGGTGACCCACCCGGCCGCAAACCAACCGGCACCCACCCCCCGCGGCGCCTGCAGGAGCAACAACCTCTCCCCGGTCTCGGGGCCGTCCAGGAACCGCGCCAGCGCCGGGTGCGGTGTTCCCCTGGGGCCGGCCCCGGGTGCTGGCCGCCGGGCAGGGGCAAGACGGCCCGGCCGGCCGGCCGGTGGTGAACCGGCGGAATCACTCACGGACACGGTGCCTCCTACGCTCAACGGATCATCGGCCCTGTAACCGGCACCATACGAGAGCCCCGCCGGTCATGGCAGGCTCGCTCGCCCGCGCCGATCTCGGGCACCGCGCCCGGACCGCAGAAGCACCAGCTACTCTCGTGCCGGAACCACCTTCCGCTGTCGAGACAACCGCACCGGTACGGGAGCCGGTCACGCCGCCGCCCCGGAGCTGGGCCCTGTGGTGGTGAACACGCTGACCGTGGTCATCTGGTGGGTGTTCGGGGCCAGGTCGTAGACGTCCACGCGCTCCGGGTGCCACCCGTGGTGGTGAAGCTGGTACATGTCACGGGCCAGGGAGGCGGGGTCGGAACAGATGTGCACAATTCTGTCGGGGTTCAGCCGCAGAAGCTGGTCAAGGACGGCGGGTCCGGCACCGGCGAAGAGGGAGTTCAGGACCACGGTATTGACCTTGCGGTCTGCGAGTCGTCCACTGGTGTCCCTGACCCGCGACTCGTGCGGCCAGCCGGCCAACACCGGTTCGACGGCACTGTTGACGACGACCGCCTGGGACAGGTCGGACAGGTTGTCCCGGGCGTCCTGGCTGGCCCGGCCGTCTGGTTCGATCGCCACGACCACCCCCTGCTCGCCGACGGCCTGGGCCAGGAAGGCCGAGAACAGACCCGGCCCGGCATGCAGGTCGACCACCACGTCACCGGGCTGAGGACGAGCTGCGGCCAACACGGTCTCGACCAGGATGGTCGGGGCGTCGCGGTGGACGGGCCAGTGTCCGGTGCCGCTGAGCCGAAAGTCCCGGGCCCCGTAGCGGGCGGAGCTGACCTGGTCATGGATCGTGGGCCCTCCGCGCAGGACGGCGACCAGCGGGGGCCGGCCGGGACCCGAGGGTGGGGTGGTCACCACGATCGAGACGTGGTTCGGGGTGCCGGACAGCTGGTCTCGCCAGTACTTCATGCGGGCCCGCAGGGCCCGCGGCGTGCCAGCGATGTGTCGGGTGGGATGGATGTTGATCAATGTTCCGGCCCCGTGGGCAGCGGTGGCGAGTTCGATACCTGCGGCCCCGGAGAAGTCCACCTCCCATAGGCGCAGCTCGTCGCAGCCGGGCAGGGCCGGCGGGATATTGCGCACCGGCACGGTGCCGGGTCCACGGTGGACCGGAAAGGAGACCCGGCCGGCCGGGGAGAGCACCAGCGTGATGCGGGTGCGCCAGTGCATTCCGACGGGTTCATCGGCCGCGACGCCGGCGACGTGGACGTGGATTTGCCCGGCCGGCGGGCCCCCGGCCCGGGCCAGGGTGTCTCGGAAGACCTGGGTCTTGAGCCGGCGTTGATGCTCCAGGGTGATGTGGCCGTACTCTGCCCCGGCGACCGGGCGCCGGCCGACCGGGTAGGACCGCAGCGGGTCGGCCAGTTTCCACGGGTGGGCCCGGCGGAACTCCGAGGCCCGCAGCACCTGCACGGTGTCTGCCCAGTACACACCGGGCGCCGGGCCGGCCTCGGTCACCCGGGCCACCACGGTCTCGCCCGGGATCGCGTGCCGGACAAACACCACCTGTCCCTGGTGCTGGGCCACGCAGTGACCCCCGGGCACCATCGGACCGGCCCTCAACGTCCACAGCACCGGGACCGAGGCCTCGGGCCCGACCGAAGCCGTCCTGCTCTGCGGTGGTGATGGGGTGGAGGTGGTCATCTTATGTGGTCCTGTTCTTCTGCGCAGGTTCTTGGGTGGCCCGTTCATCACCCCGTAAGTCGGTGAGGGGGTGTCCGGGTGTGATCCACCGGTCGAGTCCTGGTGCGGCCGGGGCGGGTGGATATGTGTGGCCTCTGGTGCGGTGCCTCATGCTGGGGAGGCCCCTCTGGCTTGGGCGGCGGCGCGTTGGCTGAGTTCTGGCAACACCGCGGGTAGGTGCTCGGCGCACCACTGGAACACGGCCGAGGGGTGCACGACCCCGATGGCCTCGTTGCCGTTGAACACCAGCAACGGTCGGATTGGCCCGTGACGGTAGTGCCAGACCACACCCTCCACCGGATGCTCCGGCCGCACCCAGGCCTGGTCCGGTCCGCCCAGGTCGAACCAGCGCCTGTCCAGCCACCGGCCGGCCTGCTGCCGCCCGAAGCGCTCAATATCGGTCGCCACGATGACCCCCACCGCCCGTCCAGCGGCGTCCACTAGCACCACCGTGTCTGCCGGACCGGATAGGCGGACGGCGACCTCGGCCACGAGATCACCCTCGTAGGCCGTCACTCCCAGTGGGGACATCAGGTCCCGGACCGTGGTCCTGTCGGGGTGCGCTTCTCTACCAAAACCGGTCGATAGCTGCTCAAGCTGCTCAGGCACGTCACAGACCCCCTTCGGACAGGCCACCGTCGATCGAGACCGGCACATGCCCCAGACTCAGATCCTCCACCCCGAGGTCCTGAACGTTCGTGCCTGCCGGCGGGGCAGTGCAATACCGAGGGCGGGTGGGGGTATGGACGCCGATCACCGGGGCAACCTCGAGCAGTTCCTGCCCCGGCACTGCCCGGGCACGTTCCAGGGCGGCGAGGTGCCGGGCCAGGGCGCTCCAGGCACCCGGTTCCAGATGATCCAGATCGACCAGGTTGACAGTAAGGCTGGGACACCCCTTCAGGCAGACCGCCCGGTCCAACAGCTTGAGCAACCTCGCGTGGTTGGCCCGGGTCAGACAACCCGCGGCGTCGAGCCGGATCGGCCCGGGCAACGTCTCGGCCCGCAACCCTATCCGCAGTGCATGCTCCACAACCCCCTCCTCACCGGTGGTATCCGCAGCATCCTGCGGAACTCGACCCCGAGTTCCCGCCCCCGCATCGCCGCCGCCATTCCGTCCTGCCAAACGGCCGGCCGACACGGGAGGATGTTCAGTGGGATATCCCGCGTCGACCGGACGCCCCACCCCGACCGTAGCCAAAACCGGCATACTCGGCGCAAGTATGCCTCCTACCCCACTTCCACTCCCGGGATCCGGACGCCCCGCGTGCAGAATGGCTACATGCTCGGCCTTCGCGACAAACACCCCAGGTCAGAGCCGCCACGTAGAGAACGAGTATTGACAAAACGAGAAGGTATCTGACCATTCGCGGGACCGAGGGATGCGCCGTAGACACAGGCATTCCTACTGTCTTAGGGCCCGACAGTTCTCCGAGACGACAGCAACCCCCGAAGCTCACGCCCAAAAATGCCCGTCAAGTGCTCCGGAACCCCCTCGAGGCACATGATCGAGCTAGCCCGCGCGAACCAGTCGGCCGGGTATTCCCGATCAAACGCACGGCGTACGACACCGGGTTGTTCGAACTTAGCGGCGCTTGACCGAGCCAACCCGGGCCAACCAGTAGACCCAGTCGGTCAGGGTGGGCGGATCGGGGGCTTCAGCCGGCTCGCAGGTGGTGGTCGGCGAGGAACGTGCGGGCGCGGCCGATCCGGCGGTCGGTGGAGTACACGGACCATAGTTCGGCCAGGTCCTCGGCGTGGACGAGGTCGCGGAACCGGCCGAAGGCACCCTGGCCCTGGATGGCCTGCTCCAGCCGGACGCGCAGAGTGTGATCGTGCTGCCGGCCGGCGAAGGCGGCCATGTCCGCCCAGCCCTGCCGTGAACCGGCCGGGTCGATCCGGAGCCACCGGTCCGGGTCCTCCTCGACGTCGATGGCGGCGTCCTGGCCGACGATGGCCGGGTCGGTGTCCTCGTCGGTGTACACCTGACCGGTGCGCACCTCGAGCCAGCCCCCAGTCGAGGTCCCGGGATCGGTTTCGAGGACGGCGGCGAGCGTCTCCAGATCCACCGGCAGCACGGGCTCGGCCGGCGGCTGACGGCGTAGTGCGGTCAGCAGGTCCTCGGCCAGCACCGTATCGCCGGGCCCGTCCCGGCCGGTGAGCCGGTTGATCACCGATAGGGCCACCGGTTCGGCCTGGCCGCGGCGTTGGGCCAGGGCCATCGGGATCCCGGCTCCGACCTGCTGCAGCGCCTCATCGATGTCGCGTCCGGCTACCGCGGCCAAGAAGCCATCCGCATCCGATCTGGCGATGGCACTGCGCACCGCGGTGAGATCCAGCGCGGGGACCTGCGTCCGGCCCGGCCAGGCATGCAACCGCATGGGGTGCGGCTGACTCGGTCGGCGCGGGACCCGCCCTTCCCCGTCGTCCTGGGCCCACCGGCGCCCGTACTGGTCCGGGATGGTGCCCCAGCCGAAGTACGGCAAAGGCACCG